>CAZQIJ010000135.1:0-10433 GCA_964592955.1 uncultured Anaerolineaceae bacterium | reverse complement strand
GCGCAGATTGCGGCGCACCGGGTGGGGGAACGGCGACTGCGCGAGATGCTGTTTGCACATGGCCTGCCGCTGCTGCTGGAACATGCCGCCGCGCTTCAGACCTACACCCGCCAGATGACCGAGCAGGTGATCGGCACGATTCCGGACGGAATATATCGCTTTGAGGATGCGCTTGAAGGCGATGGCCGTGCGGAATTCAGGATTCCGATCTGCGTGACGCTGCATGTGAGCGGGGGGCGCTTGGTGGTTGATTTCGGCGGCAGCGCGCCGCAGGTACGCGGCAATGTTAACGCGGTGACGGCCATTGTGCGTTCAGCGGTGTGGTACTGCGTGCGGCTGCTGGCGCAGGAAGATCTGCCTGTGAATGATGGCAGTTTCGCGCCCGTCAGCGTGATTATTCCCGCGCACTGCGTTCTGAACCCGGATTTTCCGGCAGCGGTGGCGGTGGGCAATACCGAGACGAGCCAGCGCGTGGTCGATGCTGTGCTGGGGGCGCTGGCGCTGGCGCTGCCAGAGCGGATTCCGGCTGCCAGCCAGGGCACCATGAATAACCTCACCATCGGCGGACTGCATCACGGGCAGCAGTTTGTTTATTATGAGACGATTGCCGGTGGGCACGGTGCCAGCCCTGGCGCAGACGGCCTGAGCGCGCGCCACAGCCACATGACCAACACGCTGAACACGCCTGTTGAGGCGCTGGAAGCTGCGCTGCCGGTGCGGGTGCGGGCCTATGCGTGCCGGGATGACTCCGGCGGGGCCGGCCAGTGGCGCGGCGGTGATGGTGTGCGGCGCGTGTATGAACTGCTCGTCCCGGCGACGGTCACTATCAACAGCGAGCGGCGCATTCACGCGCCGTATGGCCTGCGCGGGGGTGGCGCTGGTGAGGCTGGACGCAACACCCTGATCCGCGATGGCGCAGCGCACCCCCTGGGCGGAAAAGTGACTTTTGAAGCGCAGCCCGGCGACCAACTCGTGATCGAAACGCCTGGGGGCGGGGGGTTCGAGCAGCGTTTGGGATAATTTGGGATATGTGTTGGGTTAAGCGTAAATAGATGTTACCGACTCACATTACAGAGGCAGGCGGTTGGGGGGCGCTGCCCCCAAACCTCCCGCCAACTTTTTGTAAAACGTTGGATCAAAAACTTTTACATTTTTTGACCGCAAACGGTCAAAAATAAACATTTGACCATTTCTCACAAAAGGGATCGCAGCCTGGTAAGCATTTTTGGCCGCTGACGCGGCTAAGCGTAATGGGGTTGCAAGGGGCGAAGTCTCTTGCAGGGGGTAAGCAGCCGGAGCAGTTACATTGATGTTAACGACTCACATGACAGAGGCAGGTGCGGGGACTGTGACACGCGACGGCGCGCGCATCGTGCTGGCGCTGCCGCCGGTGCAGCCTGGCAGCTACCACAATGCGCAGGTCAGCAGTTACCGCACGCGCCAGGGGTTCACCTTTCGCCCGCCGCTGCGCCTTCGCCTGACCGCGCAGGCTGACGGGGTCCTGACGGGTACGGCGGGTTTTGGCTTCTGGAATCACCCATTCGCGCCTGGTGAACGCGGCATTAGGCTGCCGAAAGCCGCGTGGTTCTTTTTCGCCGCGCCGCCAAACAACATGGCGCTGGCGCTGGATGTGCCCGGTTATGGCTGGAAAGCCAGCACCCTGGACGCAACACGTGCGCTGTTTCTGGCGCTGCTGCCCACCGCGCTGCCCGGATTTCTGCTGATGCGCAGCCCAGCCCTGTATCGCCGGTTGTGGCCGCTGGCACAGCACGCCTTAGGGGTGAGCGAACACCCGCTGCCGCCCGCGCTGCTGGAACATCCCCACACCTACACCCTGGACTGGTACCCGGAGCGCCTGATCTTTCACGTTGATGGTGCCGTCGTCCATACCGCGCCCTATGCCCCGCGCGGGCCACTGGGGTTCATCGCGTGGGTGGATAACCAGTTCGCGGTCGTCACCCCGCAAGGGCGCTTTCGCTTCGGACTCACAGCAGCGGCAGCGGCGCAGCGCCTCACGATTACTGGTCTCGACATTCACGCGCTTTCGGCAGTATAATGTCGTCTCTGTAATGTTTACGTTGTTCTGAAAATTGTGAACGAGGCGCGTGTGTATCGTAATCTCGATGAGTACCTGGTGCGGCTGGAACAGACGCATGAACTCACCACCCAGAACAGTGTGACAGACAGGCCACAGGCCGTGCTGGCAGCGGCAGAGCCGTTTGCGCTGGTGAGCGGGCTTTTCGCCACAGAGAAACGGATGGCGTGGGCGTTGGGCCTGGACTGGCACCTGGATGAACTGACAGAGCGGCTTTCCAGGCTGGTTGAAATATCACCGCACGAGCGGTTCAGCGGGCTGCTGTCGCGGGCGGGTGAGGTTATGGGGCTGCTGCGCGCGATGAGCGTTCCCGCCATCAAACCCAAACATGTTCCGGTGCAGGAACATGCCTACACGGGGAGCATGGCTGCGCTGCCGCCAACCCTGGCACAGGTGATTTTCAAACAGGATGACAGCCAGCGGATGCGCTCTGCCGCCGTATCGTTTGGGGACGGCGCGCACGTTGACCTTACGCTGAACGGCCCCACACCTGCGGCGCTGGTGTTTGGGGGCGACCCGGCGCAGATATGGTGCGGCTTTGTTCCGATGCCAGACTCGGTTGACCCTTACCTGATTGCTGGCTGGGTGCGCGGCAAACCGGTGCCGCTGGTGGCGGCGCTTTCGCAGCCGCTGGAGGTTCCGGGCAACGCTGAAATCATCATCGAAGGGATGCTGGTGCCGCAGGGCATGACCAGCCGCCTGGAGATTTCCGCCATCACGCATCGCAGCGCGGCAGTGCTGCCGGTCATCACGGCTGCCGATCAGCGCTGGATACGCAAAGCGTGCGAACGCTTCGCGCTCCCGGTGCTGCGCCTTATGCTGGACGAAGTGTGCGATCTCTCGTGGCGCGAAGACGCGCTCGTCGCCAGCATCCACGCGCGCTATCCTGGCCATGCCCGCAAGACGCTCTTCGGGCTGTGGGGGCTTAGCCCCACGCTTGGCAGTCCGCTCACCGTCATTGTTGACGCGGGCACAGACGTTCATGCGCTGGATGTTGCGCAGGCGCAGGGCAGCCGTGTGCAGGTGCCGGGACTGCTGAGAAGCGGTTTACTGGGGCGGGTTCAGGTGGGTATACAGGTCGGCATCGATGCGACGGCACAAGGCCAGCCCTTTCACGATTAAGCCATTTTACAGACACAAGGACGACGACAGGATTATGCATCTTCAAGGTCAGGAAAAGGCCAGCTACGTCCGCGACATGTTCGGGCGGGTGGCGGAACGCTATAACCTCATGAATCGCCTCATGACTGCTGGCCAGGATCAGAAATGGCGGCGCTTCGTCATCCAGCGGGCGAAGCTGCCCCAGGGTGGCACCCTGCTGGACATGGCGACCGGCACGGGCGATATCGCGTTTGAGGCGCTGCGTGCCGAACCCACTGCGCGCGTGATCGGGGCAGATTTCGCGCTGCCGATGATGATGGTGGGGCAGCGCCAGCGGATGGGCACACACGTTCACTGGTGCGGGGCGGATGCGCTGCATCTGCCGTTCCCGCACGAGTGCTTCGACGCGGTTGTTTCCGGGTATCTGGTGCGCAACGTTATTGACATCCGCCAGACGCTGCGCGAGCAACTGCGGGTGGTGAAGCCGGGCGGGCGAATCGTCATCCTGGACAGTTCGCCCCCACCCCAGAACCTGCTGCGCCCGTTAATTCTGCTGTACCTGCGTTACGGCATTCCGCTGCTGGGACGGTTAATAAGCGGCGGTGGCGCGGCGGACGCCTACAAGTACCTTCCGGAATCCACACAGGCGTTTAAGACGCCGGATGAACTCGCCGCGATCATGCGAGAGACTGGGGTCAGAAACGTTGAGTTCCAAACCTTTATGTTTGGCACTATGGCGGTACACTGGGGCGTGAAATAGCGCGCGGGCTATTCGGCGTCTAAACTGTGACCACCACCACCATCGCGGTGACGATAGATGATGCGTCCGCGCGCCGGGTCGTAGACGCTCATCTCGACCTTGACTTTGTCGCCGATGGCGATGCGGATGTAAAATTTGCGCATTTTGCCGGAAAGGTAGGCCAGGATCTTGTGGCCGTTTTCCAACTGCACCAGGAACTGGGTGTTGGGCAGCGCTTCGGTGACGGTTCCTTCAACCTCAATCTTGTCTTCTTTTTTGGACATATTCCTCCTGCGGGGTGTCCGGGTCTTGTATGGGTCTGGTTTTGAGCTGGCCGGGTTATGAGCGGCCACTGGTGCGCACGCGTTCGGGAACTGGCGTATGCGCATTAAACACAATAAGCCGCTGCCGGTGTACGGCAGCGGTCAATGACTTTCAAAGAACCTGTGCAGATGCACACCTGCCGGTTATGCCTGCAAATGCGGGCTACCGGGTTTGTGCCTTCCGCTGGCGGCGGCGAGAACGGCGAATTGCCTTCTTTTTCTCGATCCGGCGGAGTTCACTCTTGGAAATGTGCCAGCGCTTGCGCCGCACGGTGCTAAGAATCCCTGCATTCGTTACGCGTTTGCGAAAACGGCGCAGAAGTTGTTCCTGAGATTCATTGGGCTTCAGTCGTACAGTTGCCATCTGGAGCGTTCACCCCCTTTCTAGCTGGATTTGGGTAGTGACATCAACCAGAGATACTGGCTTCTGTCTCATTCGGCAGCGGCTCCAATTGTACTGGATCCGCCGCCTCTGCGCTACGGTCATGTTCGGGCAGATCCACATGGCTGAGGCGCACGTCCGGGTTCTGCTCCTGCCAGCGTGCCGCTTCTTCGGCGGTCACTTCTTTCAGGCTCAGGCCCAGGCGCTGCTTATCTGCTTCGATGCTGATGACGCGCATCAGCAGGCGCGCGCCTTCGCGGATGAACTCTGCCGGGTGCGACGGTGACGGGTCGCTGATCTGGCTGACGTGCAGCAGGGCTTCGATGCCCGGCTCCATGCTGATAAACGCCCCGAAATCGGACAGGCGCGAGACGGTGCCATGCACCAACTGCCCGATGTGATACATGTCTTCGATCATCGACCAGGGGTTTTCCTGCAGGCGCTTCAGGCTGAGGCCGATGCGCTTGCCTTCGTCGTCCAGGCGCAGCACATACACGGTCACTTCGTCACCCACGTTCAGGATTTCGCGCGGGTGCTTCACACGGTGCCACGCCAGTTCAGAGATGTGGATCAGGCCATCGGCACCGCCGAGGTCAACAAACGCGCCGAAATCGCGCAGGCCGCTGACGATACCCTTGCGCACTTCGCCTTCCTTCAGCTCGTCCAGCAGGATTTCCTTACGCGCCTCGCGGTTACCGCGCTGGGCATCGCGCTGGCTGAAGACGAGGCGGCGGCGTTTGCGGTTGACCTCAATCACCTTGACGGTGACAGTTTGGCCGACCATGCGCGCCAGGTAGACGCGGCGCTCATCTTCGTTCAGGCCGCGCGGCAGGTCTGCCACATGGCTGGCCGGGACGAAACCGCGCAGGTTGCCGAAGTGGATGATAAGCCCCCCTTTGTTGGCGTCTGCCACCTGGCCCTGCCACACGTCCTCTTTCTCCAGCAGGGATTCTGCCAGTTTCCAGTCTTCGCTCTGGCGGGCCTGAGAGATAGACAGCACGAGGTTGCCATCTTCATCTTCCATGCGGACGATGGTTACGTCCACCTCTGCGCCAATCGGATACTGATCCGGGTTTGCGCCCATTCGTTCCAGGTCTCGCCGCGATACGAAGCCATCGCGCATGGAACCGACGCCCACGATCAAACCCTGCGAATCTGAAGACAGGACAACGCCTGTTACGGTGTCGCCGCGTTCGAGCAGATCATCCTCAAACGAAGCTTCCAGCAGTGTAGCGAAGTCGGTATCGTCGGTCAAAGCTTCCCACGATCTCTGTGATTGCATGAGTATAATTCCCCTCCGGTCGAATTTTTGGTTGATCTTCCGGGGCGAAACAACACAAAACTCGGCAAGCTTATAACGCAAGCTGCCGAGTAGTTACCTTATCTGATAAAGAACTAAACAGCGGTCGATGCGCTGCCGGTGCGGCAGCATGAGAAGGTGCGTTGTCGCCTCCCACAAGATCGCCAGTATTATATGTCTCCCAATAATGGTTGTCAACGACGACCTCGCGGCGATTTAATAACGAAATTCTAACCAACACCGCAGATTCATTTGCGATTGGTTCTAAGTGGTATGGCCCAGGTCTGTTACCATAAAAGTCCGTTAAAGAATCCGGGAGTGTTTTTAACGTATGGACTCGGTTGAACCACAAACGGCGGACCTGCGCTGGCTGGGGCGTTTCGTTCTGGGGCACCGGCGGGCGGCAGTGCTTGCGCTGGGCACGGGCATGGTGGGCGGTGTGACGGCAGCGCTCGAACCTTACGTTATCGGGGTGATTATTGACCACATCACAGTGAACGGCCCTTTTGGCGAACTGGTGCTGCTGATCGGCCTCATGTTCCTGCTGGCGGTCATCACGATGATTGCGTTCTTCGGCCAGCGGCGCTACAGCGGCGAAGTGGCCTATTCGGTCAACTATGATGTTCGCCGCACGCTGTTCGATCATATGCTGACGCTTGACCAGGGCTTCTACCGGCGCTACCCGACTGGGGATTTGATCTCGCGCATGCACAGCGATATTGAGATGATCTGGCGCTTGATGGCGATCAGCTTCACCCGTTTCGGCAGCGCGGTGGTCACGGTGATTGTGACGTTTCTGCTGCTGGCCACCATCAACCTGCCGCTCACCATCGTCGTCTTCATTGTGCTGGCGATTTCGACCTCGCTGCAAGTCCGCGCTGGGCTGGTGCTGGCACCCATGTTCGAACAGGTGCAGGCGCAGGCTGGCAACGTCTCGGCGATGGTGCAGGACGCGGTCAGCGGGATTCAGACGATTAAGACGGCAGGGAAAGAAGCGGGGGTGGCGGCGCAGTTCCACGCAGAAAACCGTGAATTCCGCCGCCGCTGGCTGTTCTTCAAGCGGCGTTATGAGCCGGTGGGGATGCTGCCGAACATGATCAGCGAACTGACGGCGGCGGTGGTGGTGCTGGTGGGCGGCGTGATGGCACTCAACGGTATGCTGACGCTGGGCGATTTCACCAAGTTTCTCGTCTCGCTGGGCATGATCGCTACTGTGCTGCTTCAGTTGGGCACGATCTACCAGCGCTACCAGCAAACGCTGGGCGCGCTGACGCGCCTCACCCCCCTGCTGCAAACCGCCGCGATCCGCAGCGCGCCGCAGCCCCGCCCCCTGAAGCATCCGCGCGGCGAAATCACCCTGGAGCGCGTGACGGTAGAGGAAGGCGGTACGCGCATCCTCGATGATGTGTCGCTGCATATCCCGGCAGGGGCGACGGTGGCGTTGGTGGGGCCTACAGGCTGCGGCAAGACGACGCTGGTCAGCCTGCTGGCACGCGTCAGCGATCCATCCGGCGGCAGCGTTAAGATCGATGGGGTAGACGTGCGCGACTATGCGCTGGACGATCTGCGCGAAGCCATCGCCTATGTGCCACAATCCACCTTCCTGTTCAGCATGCCCCTGCACGAAAATGTGCGCATGGGCAAACCGTATGTCGCTCAGGACGCACTTGAAAGCGCCGTTTATACCTCGCGGCTGAGCAATGACCTGCCGCAGCTACCGTTGGGGTTGGATACGATGGTGGGTGAGCGCGGTGTGATGCTATCCGGCGGCCAGAAACAGCGCGTTGCCATCGCCCGCGCCATCATCCGCGATCCGGCGGTCCTGGTGCTGGACGACGCGCTT
The DNA here is from genome assembly GCA_964592955.1 of uncultured Anaerolineaceae bacterium. Lineage (GTDB taxonomy): Bacteria > Chloroflexota > Anaerolineae > Aggregatilineales > Phototrophicaceae > CAZQIJ01. Next base: position 2,650 of record CAZQIJ010000135.1, on the reverse strand, counting down.
TCCAGTGTGGATACGCACACCGCCGCCGACATCCTCAACGATCTGCGCCACGTGCTGCACACACGCACGAGCCTGATCATCGCACACCGCATTGCCACCGTGAAGGACGCGGATTTTATCGTCCTGATGAACGAAGGCCGCATCGTGGAGCAGGGAACACACCACGCACTGCTGGCGCGCGGCGGCCTGTATGCCGAAATGGTTGCGCGCGAACTGAGCCAGGAGGTCATGGTCAATGCAGAATAAGCCGGGGGAAAAGCTGACCGACCGCTATCTGTTGTGGATGATCGGCAAATTCATGCTGCCATACTGGCGCGAGGTGGCGCTGGTGTTCGCCATGCTGGTTGCTGTTACGGTGCTCACGCTGCTGCCGCCATACCTGATCAAGCTGGCGGTCGATGGGCCGATTACGGAAGGTGACCTGAACGGACTTGTGCCGTTTGCGGTGCTCTACTTTCTGACGATCCCTACGATTTTCGCCTTGCGCTTTGGCCACACCTACCTGCTGCAAACGGTGGGGCAGAGCGCGCTGATGAACCTGCGCCAGCAGTTATTTGAACACATCCTGCACCAGGATATGCGCTTCTTCAATACGACGCCGGTGGGCCAGATTGTGGCGCGGCTCTCCAACGACATCGAAGCGCTGACGGAGCTGGTCTCCACAAGTTTCGTGATGGTGGTCAGCAACATGGTGACACTCGTCGGCCTGATCGTGGCGATGCTGCTGCTGGAATGGCGGCTGGCGCTGCTGGCGCTGGCGGTGCTGCCCGTGATGAGTTATGCGACGTGGCATTTCCGGCTGACGATCCGCCGCATTTCCAGCGAACTGCACAAACTCATTGCAGATTATCAGGCATTTCTGAACGAGCAGTTCGGCGGGATGATGATTGTGCAGCTCTTCGGACGGCAAGCGATCAGCCGGGCGGACTTCGACAGCCTCAACACGGGCTACCGGGCGCTGCATGTGCAGATGCGCGACCAGTACACACTGTTTGCGTCTGCCCTGCAGATGCTAACGACCATCGGCCTGGCGCTCGTCCTGTATGGCGGTGGGCAGGGGATACTGGGCGGTTGGGCCACGGCTGGTCTGCTGATTGCATTTGTGCAGTACACGCGGCGCAGCTTTGAGCCGATCCTGATGCTGTCTGAGCAGTTTTCGCAGATCCAGACGGCGCTTTCTGCCGGGGAGCGCATCGCGCGGATGCTGCGGGTTGCACCTGAAATCCAGGACCCGGCGCAGCCGCGCGCGATCCCGGACGGCCCGAAATCGGTCACGTTTGAGCATGTCACGTTCAGTTACGATCCTGGCACGCCGGTGCTGCGCGGCATTGACCTGCACATCCCGGCGGGGCAGTTCGTCGCCATTGTGGGCGCGACCGGGGCGGGCAAGACCTCGCTGGCCGGTTTGCTGGCGCGGTTCTACGATGTCGATGCGGGGCGCGTGCTGATTAACGATGTGGATGTGCAGGATGTGGCGCTGCACGAACTCAGGCGTCATGTGATGGTGGTGCCGCAGAATCCCTACTGCTTCAACGGTACCATAGCGGATAATCTGCGGCTGTTTGAACCGGCCATCAGCGACGCGCACCTGCGGGAGGCCGCCGAGATTGCCAACGCCGCGCCGTTTATCGAGCGGCTGCCGGGCGGGTACGATTATGCGCTGCTGCCGGGCGGCGCGAACCTGTCACAGGGTCAGCGCCAGTTGCTTGCGCTTGCGCGCGCGCTGATCCACAACCAGGAGAGCATCCTGGTGCTGGATGAAGCCACCAGCAACATCGATACCGAAACCGAGCAGTTGATTCAGGAAGGGCTGCGGCGCGCGCTTCGTGGGCGAACGAGCCTCGTCATTGCGCACCGCCTGAGCACGATTCGCCAGGCAGACCGCATTCTGGTGATGAAGCGCGGTATGGTGGTGGAAGAAGGCACACACGACAGCCTCCTGGCGCAGAACGGGCAGTATGCCCAGTTGTATCAGCGCCAGTTTGCGGAATCCACAGAGCGCATCTCTGACAATATTCAGGCAATCAGGTAAAATGGCTGCTGGTTCACTCACAGGAGGTATGTCATCCATGCGATTGATGCGTTTAATTCCCCTCACCCTGCTGATCCTCACGGTCGCAGCCTGCGGTGGTGGTGGTACTGCCACGCCTACAACGGCCCCCACCAGCCCAGCCCGGACGGCCATTCCGCCGGAAGTTACCGCGCCGCCGGAAGTCACCGCGCCGCCGGAGGTCACGGCCCCGGCAGAAAGCGGCGCGCGGTCCGATACAGCCGACAGTGTGGCCCTGGTCACGACTCAGGAGCCTGCGGCAGCCGAGTCTACTGAGGTCGTGCAGGCGCAGCAGACCGAAGATGCCGCGCCTGCGGCCACACCAGATGCCAACGGTATCAGCACGCCTGCGAAGATCTGCGAAGCGGCACTCCCGGCAGCAGACCCGGCCACACGCCAGTACACGCAGCCGGAACAAGTGCTTGAGTCAGGCGTCGATTACCGGGCGGTACTTTGCACCGGCGCTGGCCCGGTTTACGTCGATCTCTTCGAGGATTTCGCCCCGGCCACGGTCAACAGCTTCGTCTTCCTCGCCCAGAACGCCTTTTACAACAACACCACCTTTCACCGTGTGCTGGCAGATTTTATGGCCCAGGGTGG
>CAZQIJ010000134.1:0-10448 GCA_964592955.1 uncultured Anaerolineaceae bacterium | reverse complement strand
CTCTACGGGCAGGGCGCGAACATCATCGACGCGGACCAGCACACCGACACCGTCTGATACCAACGCACCGACGGCCACCCTTACCCCAACCCCGACCGCCACCCTAACGGCCACCCTTACACCGACGCCGACCAGCACTGCGACGGCCACGCTTACGCTGTCACCAACAGCGACAGAAGCGCCAACCAATACACCCCTGCCCACTTTCGGGCCTACCGAGACCTTCACACCGCCGCCGCCCACCGCGACTCCTACACCAACCTATACACCCTCTTCGACCCTGACGCCGCTGCCGACGGCGACCTACACACCGGTGCCACCCACCAGTACGCCGCAGCCAACACGCACCTTTCCACCAGATCTGACCGCGACCTGGCGCGCAGCCATCACCGATACCCCACAGCCAACCGCGACGCTGGCACCGCCATCACCTGTCCCAACCCTGGATGCCTCTCCGACGTTTGTCACCGCCGCCCCCGGTACATCACTGCCCCCGGAAAGCGTCGCGTCGGTGACGCCGTTTGCGGGTGAGGGTACCAGCGAAAGCATCAGCATTGCGCCTACGGCCACGCCCGCGCCCACCGTGGCAAATGTGAACCCACCGCCCACCGTGTCGCTTCAGGATCTGCCGCTGGTGAACGCACCGCCGGTTACAAACCGGGCGTTTGTCATCGGGCCAGGTGGCGCGGCGCAGCCGGTTGGGATCTCCGGTATCGCCAGCGATCCAACCCTGTTTATCCAGAATCCGCAGGATCCCAACCGGTACATTGTGACTGATTCGCTGGGGCTGTTCTACGAATATAACAACGGGCAATCTAACCGGCCTCAGGGAGAGCTTTTTACCTCATACATTCCGGGATCGCGTGGAGAAAACAACGCGAACGTCGTCGCTGCCGCCTGGTCGCCAGATGGCCGGGCAGTGGCCTTCATCGTTGATGCCTGGAGTGTGGACGGCAGCGCGACAGACGACGACGGCGTCTGGTATTACGTTCCAGGGGAAACCGGGCCCATCCAGTTGATTTCGCACTGCCCCCGCGCTGGCCTCGACCAGTGCCAAACGGTCATCTATCCCGGTGTGCCTTATGAATACATCGCGCGCGCTGTCGTATGGTCGCCAGACAGCCAGTTCATTCTGGTAGAACTCGATGCCTTTGATATCGGACGGCGCGTGCTCATGGTGCTGGACAGGAATACGAGGCCCAGTCCACGCCCGATGACCCTCTCGTATGACTACGGGGATTGGGCGTCGAATGGCCGGTTGGTGGTCAGCGGACGCAACGAGGCCGGTATCGTCATCCTGGGTTTCGTCAATGCAGGTGACCAGGAGGGGAGCAGCGAGCAGATTGTGCTGAACGGCTCCAACCTGGGTTTGTGGCTGCAAAACGGTGTACAGCGCCCGGATGGTTCGCTGCTGGCGCTTGGCCGTCAGGGGGATCCAAACGGCGCGATGCGCATCTACAACCAGAATGGCACCGCCCTGACCGGCGATCTTGGCAGCGCGCGGCCTACGGTGGTCAAATGGAGTCCGGATCGCAGCCAGGTGTATGTGCAAACGGAAGACGGTCGCCGGTTCATTGCCGGTATAAACGGCGCTGTCAGCGAAATCACGCAGACTGCTGGCGGACTGCTGGCGGTGGACTGGATCAGCGGGCGGCTGCCGGTGGCCGGTGGCGAAAGCGCACCGCAGGCGCTCCCAACCGATTTTCTGCCCTCCGGCGTCATCGAAGGCAGCCGCTTTCAGCCCGGCCAGCAGCTTCGTGTGGTGTCTGCCAGCGGACAGCTCAACGTGCGTACCATCCCGGCGCTGAACGGTGCCTGGATCGCTTCTGCACTGAATGACGACTATGTCGCTGTGCTGGCGGGGCCGGTATATGCCGACAATGTGGAATGGTGGCGCATCCAAACGGCTGCCGGTGTGCAGGGCTGGATGGCGGCTGTCATTGACGGCGCGCAGGTGCTGTTTCCGTGACGCCCGAAAAGGCAGCGGCAGCCGTTCTTGCCTTAGCAGGTTTCTCATGAATCTTTCGCACACTGGCGGGGTTAGTGTCCCCGATGCAGTCATGCGTTACAGTTACATGCTGCTGTTCGTGGAATTTTGCCAACGAAGGACTGCCTGTGGATATTCTGGACCTGGTGCGCATCAATATCTTTTCGCCCATGGTGCTGGCGTTTGTGCTGGGCATCATCGCGGTACTTATTAAGAGCGATCTCAAGCTTCCCGACCAGATCTACGCCTTTCTGTCTTTGTATCTGCTGTTTGCTATAGGACTCAAAGGCGGCTTTGAACTGGCACATGCGCCGCTGCAGGCTTTCTTTGCACCTGCTGTCGTTACGGTGCTGCTCGGCTGCGCCATTCCGGTGTGGAGTTACTTTCTTCTGAGGCGCTTAGCCAGGCTGGATGTGGCGAACGCCGCTGCCATCGCCGCTCACTACGGGTCGGTCTCTGCGATTACTTTCAGCGCCAGCATCACGTTTCTGGCGTCCGTAGGGTACACGGCAGAGGGGTTTATGCCCACACTGGTTGCGCTGATGGAAATTCCCGCCATCGTGGTTGCGCTGATGATCGCGGCGATGCGTTCCAGCAATACGGGGCTTTGGCAAAAAGCCCTTCACGAAGTCGTGACAGGGCAGAGCATTCTGCTTCTGATCGGCGGAGTGGTCATTGGCCTGATTTCAGGGGATGCCGGTTACCGGCAGGTTGCGCCGCTGTTCATTGACCTGTTCCCCGGCCTGCTTACGCTGTTTCTGCTGGAGATGGGGCTTATCGTGGGGCGCAGCCTGGGTGAACTGCGCAAAGTGGGCGGGATGCTGATCGCGTTTGCGATTGTGATGCCGCTGCTGCACGGTGGTTTAGGTGTGGTGCTTGGTAAGGTCGCGGGGCTTTCCCTGGGGGGCAGCGTCGTTATGGGGGTACTGGCGGCCAGCGCTTCATATATCGCCGCACCGGCAGCCGTGCGTGTAACGCTGCCGCAGGCTAATCCCAGCCTGTATCTGACACCGCCGATTGCCATTACATTTCCGTTCAACCTGACCATAGGCCTGCCGCTGTACTTCGCGCTGGCACGGGTGCTGTTCGCGCTATGAGGGGGCAAACAGCCGTGCGTAGCCCGTATATGGGGCCAACGGAAGCAGTTCAAAGGTAATCAGCCCGTGCTGCACAAGCGGCAGGGTATTCAGAAGTTGTTGGGCTTCGGCTGTATCCTGGCACTCCAGCATCAGTATGGCGCGGTGTTCATCTGCATGAAAGTAGATTTCGCGCAGCGTTCCTTCGCGGTACAACGCCCATAGGCGCTGCGCTTCTGCTTCCAGGTGTGGGGCGAAGTCTTCGGCATGGGTGCCAGCATTTTCGTGTTCGATGGCGAGTATTTTCAAGATGATCTGCCGCAGTATTGTCGCAGCAGGGACAATGCCGCCCCTGTTACGGTGGACCGATAAGGCGTTGATAACAACATACAGTGTGCCAGGCTGAGGCTTTGTGTGGGCAGAATTGGAAGTACCCGGCTTGAACGGGGGCGAATAGGAGTCGAACCTACCACAGCCTGTCACGCAGCCTGTCACCGATTTTGAAGACCGGGGCATCCACCAGGATACATTCACCCCCGCGCGTAATCTTAACCAAGTTGCGCAAAATCACAAGTGCCTGCTGCACCGCTGCTGGGTTTTCGGCTGTGGAGCACGGCCTTTAGCAGAATGTGACAGGGAACAGGTAGCAATTTTGTGATGTTTTGACGCAACAATCCCCGCGTTTGTCCCTCTATAATGTCGTCATCTGAGTGAAATTTGGTGATTTCTGCCAAAGCGGTATGGGAAGAACCGGTAATCTTCCTGATTTTGCAGCCATTGCACAACCAACAAACAGATGGAGAGAAGCACGAATGGCAAACTTTGTGTTACCTGACAGCGCCAAAGCGTCACCGGATGCCCTGCTGAAGTGGGCTAACGAAAACGGCGTTCAGGAAGTTGATGTGCGCTTTGTGGATATCCGCGGGATTGTTCAGCATTTCAGCATGCCGCTGGCAAGCGTCGATACCGGCATGTTTGAAGATGGCTTCGGCTTTGACGGTTCCAGCATTCGCGGGTTTCAGGCGATCAACGAATCAGATCTGATCCTGATGGCGGATCTTTCGACGGCGCTCATTGACCCGTTTTTTAAGGCGAAGACCCTGACGCTGTTATGCGATGTGTTTGATCCGATCACCCGCGAACCGTATGCGAACGATCCGCGCGGTGTTGCCAAACGCGCAATTGAATACCTGAAATCCACAGGGATGGCCGATGTATCCTATTTTGGCCCGGAAGCTGAGTTCTTCCTGTTCAGCAATGTGCGTTACACCAATGGCCCCAACATCAGCTACTACGAAGTCGATTCGCACGAAGGCTTCTGGAATACCGGCTCACCAGACCCGGCGATGAGCTACCTGAACCGTGTGAAGGAAGGCTATTTCCCGCTGCCCCCGCTGGACAAGATCCAGGATGTGCGCGCCGAAATGGTGGCCACCATGATGGCATGTGGGATTGATATCGAAGTCCATCATCACGAAGTGGGTGGTGCTGCCCAGGCAGAAATCGACATGCGTTTCGATACGCTGGTCGCTATGGCCGATAAGCTGTTGATGTACAAATACATCGTGAAGAATGTTGCAGCGCGCAACGGTCTGATCGCAACCTTCATGCCCAAACCGCTTTTCGGGGACAATGGTTCGGGGATGCACTGCCACCAGAGCTTGTGGAAAGGTGGGCAGCCGCTCTTCTTTGATGCCAGCGGCTATGCAGGGTTGAGCGAAATGGCGCTGAACTATATCGGCGGTATCCTGGCGCATGCGCCGGCCATCCTGGCATTTGCCGCCCCCACCACCAACAGCTATCGCCGCCTTGTGCCCGGTTACGAGGCCCCCGTGAACCTGGTCTTCTCTAAACGTAATCGCTCGGCTGCCATCCGCATTCCGATGTACAGCAACAATCCCAAAGCCAAGCGCATCGAATTCCGCGCGCCGGATCCGACCGCGAACCCGTACCTTGCCTTTGCAGCAATGCTGCTGGCCGGTCTGGATGGAATCAAGAACAAGATCAGCCCAGGGGAACCTGTGGACGTTGACCTGTATGAAGGTCACGTAAAGACCGCGACCGTGCCGGGCAGCCTGGGCGAATCGCTGGCGGCGCTGGCAGCGGATCATGAATTCCTGTTGCAGGGCGGTGTCTTCACCAAAGAATACATCGAAGGTTACATCGGCTATAAGCAGGTGTCGGAGGCAGATGTTGTGTCTATGCGCCCCCACCCCTACGAATTCAATCTCTATTTCGACGCGTAAAGCGTGATCCTTCACTCCTTTGGTTTGTGGTTCGTTGTCTCTTGTGCAGCGAAAAGAGGTCCCGCAGGCACCTCTTTTCGTATGTACTGTATGTACTGATGGAAAACACAAATCAAATGCAACCCATGCAGTGACGAGGCTTGCCTCGTCCGCCTCGTGCGCCGTGCATCATCATTCGTGTTCGTTTTGATTTCTCCACGAGAAACGGCGCTGTGGCTGGCTGGCTGGGTTCTGTTGACATTCCTGGCTGCCACGGGGCACTGAAGCAGGCACAAATGTCAACAGACCCTACACAGGTATTGTATGTGAGGCGAACTCCCTTTCCCCAAGGAGTTGGACATAAAAGCCCACCCAATGCGCTATTCATCCTTCTGCCTGGGGAGCAGGGACGGGGATGCGGGCTTTTACGCTCAAATGGATAGCCCGATAGCTACCGGCGCTTACTGCAGCACTGCCTCTTTTGGCGTGAGGGCTGCCATAAGCACATCATCGATGGTTTCCGCCAGGACGAATGTGAGCTGCTTGCGCACTTCCTCAGGTACTTCTTCGACGTCATTCTCGTTCTTGCGCGGCAGAATAACCGTATCTACGCCCAACCGATGCGCGGCCAGCACCTTCTCTTTAATTCCACCTACGGGAAGCACCTGCCCACGCAGGGTAATCTCGCCAGTCATGGCCACATTACTGCGCGTCGGACGCCCGGTCAGCAGCGAAGCCAGCGCGGTTGCAATGGTAACGCCTGCGGACGGGCCATCTTTGGGTACCGCACCGCTGGGGACATGCAGATGAATGTCGCTGGTATTGTAGAAGTCCGGGTCGATGCCAAGCTCGTGGGCTTTTGAGCGAATGTAGCTGAGCGCAATCCGTGCCGACTCCTGCATCACTTCGCCCAGTTTGCCGGTATACTGGAAGCCCTTGCCACCTGCCATTCGCGTCGCCTCTATGAACAGCACATCACCGCCCACCGGAGTCCAGGCCAGGCCAGTCGCCACACCGGGCAGATCCGTGCGGTCTTCGATTTCTTCACGATAGCCATAGCGCGGCTTGCCCAGCAAATCACGCACCGCCGCACGGTCAATGAGGACTTTATCGGTCTTGTTTTCGGCAATGCGCGTCACCACCTTGCGCACGGCGCGCCCGATTTCGCGTTCCAGCGCGCGCACCCCGGCTTCGCGGGTATAATCGCGCACGATCTCAAGCAGCGCATCGCCGGTGACCTCAACTTCGCCCGGCATCAGCCCATTCTCGCGGATCTGGCGGGGGACAAGGTACTGCTGCGCAATGGCCGCCTTTTCCTGCTCCGTATAACCGGCCAACTGGATGATCTCCATACGGTCGCGCAGCGGGCCGGGAATCGGTTCCAGTTCGTTGGCTGTGGTAATAAACAGAACTTCGCTCAGGTCAAATGGCAGGTCGAGATAATGATCGCGAAATTCTGCGTTCTGCTCTGGGTCAAGCACTTCCAGCAGCGCAGACGCAGGATCGCCCCGAAAATCGCGTCCCAGCTTATCGACCTCGTCAAGCATAATCACAGGGTTGCGCGTTTCCACCCGGCGCAGCGTTTGGATAATGCGGCCTGGCAGCGCACCCACGTAAGTTCGGCGGAACCCGCGAATTTCGCTTTCATCACGCACACCACCCAGGCTCATGCGTATGAATTTGCGCCCCAGCGCGCGCGCAATCGAGGCACCGAGCGAGGTCTTGCCGACCCCAGGCGGCCCCACAAAGCACAGAATTGCACCCTGCCGGTCACGACGGACATAGTCGGTCGTTTCTACCTGGTCAAGCTGCGCCTTGCGCTCGAAGCGCAGCTTGCGCACGGCCAGATATTCGAGAATACGTTCTTTGATATCCTCAAGCCCATAGTGATCTTCATCCAGCACGCGGCGCGCGTTGGCGATATCCAGATGATCTTCCGTGCGCTTGTCCCAGGGCACATTGACCAGCCAATCGAGATACGTGCGAATCACGCCATACTCGGCAGCCGCCACCGGCAGCTTGGCCAGGCGTTCGACCTCGCGGCGCGCCTCTTTCTCAGCTTCTTCAGGCATGCCAGCTTCGGCAATTTTGCGCCGGAACGCTTCAGCCTCGGCAATCTGCTCATCACCTTCACCCAGTTCTCGCTGGATCGCTTTAAGCTGCTCGCGCAGATAATACTCGCGCTGCACTTTCTCCATTTCAGACTGGGCTTCGGACTGGATTTTGCGCCCAATTTCCAGCACTTCCAGCTCGTTGGAGAGCAACCCAATCACGCGGCGCAGCTTTGCATCCACACTGTCCAGATCCAGGATGTTCTGCGCTTTATCGAGATCCAACCGCATATAGGTCGCTACGGCATAAACCAGGTTCAGCGGATCGTCCAGGTTCAGGCGAGACATGAGCGCTTCGCCCATGTTGTTCGGGATCATCTCGGAGAGTCGGCTGAACTGCTCCACAATGTTGCGCACCATCGCCTCAACTTCGATTGAGTCCTCGAACTGCTCAGGAATGCCGTGTACGCGCGCTTTCAGGTACGGCTCGATGGCGGTGTATTCATCCAGGCGGATGCGCGCAATGCCCTGTACCAGCAGGTTAATCACCCCATTGGGCGCGCGCGACAGCCTGTGGACAGACGCCAGCGTCCCCACCTCGAAGATATCTTCGGGGCCGGGTGATTCCAGTTCCGGGTTGCGAGAGGCAAACAACCCCACAAAGCGGTTCCCCGCGATGACATCATTCACCAGCGTTATGCTGCGCGGCTGGCCTACCGTCAGCGGGATAATCATCTGCGGATACACCACCAGCCCCCGCAGCGGAAGAACAGGCAGTTCTTCCGGAATGACGATTTCTTCCTCTTCCTCTTCGTCTTCGTCGCGTATAGTCACCCCCAGCCGCTGAACCGTGCCTTCGGCAGCGGTGTCGCCGTCCGATAGCAGCAGGTTCAGGTACTGGAACATGTCTTCCAGGTTATCAGCCCTCATGATCTACCTTCTTTTGTGAACTTTCATCTGAACCGATTTCCACGACATTGATGTGTGTTTCGGCGCGTCGTGGCAGTTCAACAAGCAAAAAACCTTCGCGGTACGTTGCAGACACCTGATCGCCGTTCACATGCCAGGGAAGGCTGATCTCGACCCGGAAAGACCCATACCCAATTTCCAGTTGATGATAGGTGGTGTATTCCGTAATCTCGCGGCGGCGAACCCCGCTCACAACCAGTGTTCGGTTGAGAAGGGTAATGTTGAAGTCTTCGGAGTTCATCCCCGCGATTTCAATCATCACGAACAACCCATGCTCTAATTCAATTATATCGGTTGGTGGCACAAAGTATCGATTTGTACGCCAAGTCATCGTGCTCGCTTCCAGCGCAATCCCACTGAACAGCTACCAGCTTAGCACATGCAGGTAAAAAAGATATAAGATGCGTGATAATTGCGTATAAGCGCGCTGGTGAAAGCAGCAGCTTCAGTCCACCGTGATTGTGCAAGTCTGGCAACGGGATTACACTATTGTTATGTGATATTGAATGCAGTTGACGAGGCATGTCATGGAGTTGATACACATTCTAAAGCGGGTAGAGCTGTTTCGTGGTCTTACAGAAGCACAGCTTGAGCGGCTTTCAGACATCAGCCACGAGGAAGACTATGGCAAAGGCGCGCTGGTATTTGAGCAGGACTCCTCTGGCGATAAGATGTATATTGTCAGTACCGGCGAAGTTGAAGTGCGGGTGCGGGATAGCCAGGGGAATTCTCGTGCGGCCCTTTATCTGGGTGCAGGGCAGGTCTTTGGCGAAATGGCGCTTATTGACGCCGGACGCCGGTCGGCTTCGGTAGTCTCTGCGGCTGATCATACAATCGTTTTCAGCATTCCCAGCCAGGATTTTACCGAACTGTGCCAGCAGGACACCGCATTAGGCTACATCATGATGCGCAATCTCGCGCAGGACTTATCGTTCAAGCTCCGGCACCGGGATTATGACCCCTCGAAGAGCTAAAGGAGGCGCGCCGCCATGATTTACAAAGTGAGCTATGTGGTGCAGGGTGGAGAGTATCCGGGCGGGATCAAGAATGTGGAGGAGCGCCCGCAGCCGGGTACCCTGGTTCAACTTGGACCTATGCTTTTTGAAGTGTTCGAGGTTCATGAAATTCTGCCACCGCGCGATGACTTTCAGTTCCTCCATGCCACTGTAAAACCTGTTGGCCCGGCAGATGCCGCTGCGGACGAAAACCGGCAGCCCTGAGACCGTCATGGTCAGGGCCCTGCCACTTTTCCAGCATGCCTGGGTTCTGTTGATATTACCGGTTGTCAGGCGCACTGCAACAGGGCAGAAATGGCAACAGAACCTCGCAGAGTCGGCGCTTGCCCTATGGGGCAGTGGAAGGTGTTCGTCAGGCCCAATTTTGTGCCACCCATCTGGTGATGCGGGTACGTCGGCCTGTGCCACCAGTACAGCGCCTGTCAGCTATCCAGCGCGCTGAAGCGTAGAGGAAGCGCCCCGACGCGGACTGATCCAGGGTAGAAAAGTCGAATGCCGGACTGCCTGCACGACCCGCAGAGTGACCTTGCCCCCTTTTGGGATTCACCCTGACAGTCCATGTGCTTGACACCTCTCACCAGCACCCTATAATCAAACGTGAGTTTAATTAATGGGATTGGAAGGGCAGCAACAGTGGCAAGAAAACCCGCCGACCAATCGGTAAACCGCGACGACATCCTCCTGGCTGCCGCCGATGTGCTGCGCCGTAATGGCTATGAAGCCACGACGATGAAGGACATCGCTGCACAGGTCAACCTGACGGCGGCCAGTTTGTACCACCATTTCAGCAACAAAGACACCCTGCTGCTGGCGGTACTGGAAGGGGGACTACAGCACGTTATTGACCAGATCGACCCGGTGCTGGACTCAGACCGTCCGCACGCGGCAAAACTGCGCGAGATGATTCGCCTGCACGTGACCAGCGTGACCGAGCATACTGCTGTGGGTGCCGCGATGGTCTTTGAGGTTCGTCCCCTGATGAACTTCAAAACCCCTCCCCGCAACGGCAACCAGTTTGACACGCCAGCACAGGAAGACTTTGTGGCACGCCGCGACGCCTTCTTTAAGCGTCGTGATTAATTCGAAGATCTGTTCCGGCGGGTGGTGCGGGCAGGGATCGAGGC
>CAZQIJ010000133.1:0-10536 GCA_964592955.1 uncultured Anaerolineaceae bacterium | reverse complement strand
GACATCCTCAACCCACATGTAGAGGTGGTCGTCAATGCTGGGACTCTGATACCCGTGTTTGCGCATCGCCTGCGACACATCAATCAGACGGCGAAGCGCCTCTGGGACCTTGATGCGCACGAATTCGTAATTTTCCGGCTTGCTGCGCATATCGCGTTCAAGGTAGACGCCGAGGTTCAGGCTGAGGTTGGAGATAAACGGGAATGGGCGGACATGGTCGGCAGCCAGGGGTGTGAGCACCGGGAAGATTTCTTCTGCAAAATAGGCACGCACAGCCTCGCGCTGTATGGTGGTCAGGTCATCAAAGGTGCGCACATGGATCCCCTGCACTTCGAGCTGGGTGAGCACGTGGCGCATGGTGGCGCGCTGCTCGTTCATCAGTTCAGTCACACGGCGGCGGATCTCCGAGAGCAGTGAATTGGGCAAGTAACCATCTGGACGTGTGCGAAACATAGCCATCTTATGTTTCTGCACATACGATGATACGCGTACCATGAAAAACTCATCCAGGTTGCTGCCTACGATAGCCAGGAACTTGACGCGTTCTAGCAGCGGGATGGTTTCATCCTGGGCACGCGCCAGCACGCGGCGATTGAACTCGATGGCGCTCAGTTCGCGGTTCACGAAATTATCAGGTGTCAGTGTGGGTAATTCGACCATATCCGCTTCTTTTCCAATTTGTTAGGCTGTTTCCGTCCTGCCCCTACCATGATAGCACAGGTTTTCCCCGTAGGTAGAGCGGACAGAACTGTTAAATTCCTGCTAAGCTGTGCGTCGTTATGCATGCAAAAGCACCGTCTTGACAGCGATTCGGACAGCGAGTACACTTAGCGAAGTACAAAACCATGATTTTCTCCACAACTCTTCCTTGACAGTGATTGCCGGGATGGGTATAATTTACTGTCTATGGTTGTCTTTACGTCCGGTCACTCACATATTCAGCGTTTGCTCGTCAGACAAACGCTGATTTGACGTTTAAAGGTGCTGTAAGCAGTGCCTGGACGCCGCAATGTTGTAACAGTCAATAGCTCACACTAATGTTATAGCGCAGAGGGAGGAACCGCTTTGGAGGCGAAAGACTTTACCGCACTCCGCATCAGTCTGGCGTCCCCGGATCAAATTCGTTCCTGGTCATATGGTGAGGTAACGAAACCGGAGACGATTAACTACCGTCGCCTGCGCCCAGAAAAAGACGGTCTGTTCTGCGAAGCCATTTTTGGCCCCACCCGTGATTGGCAGTGTTACTGTGGTAAGTATAAAAACATCCGCTATCGTGGCATCATCTGCGATAAGTGCGGTGTTGAAGTTACCAAATCCTCGGTGCGTCGTGAACGTATGGGGCACATTGACCTTGCGGCACCGGTCGCCCATGTGTGGTATACGCGCCGGGTTCCCAGCTACCTGGGTTTGCTGCTGGATGTAAGCCGCCGCAACCTCGACCGTGTGCTGTATTTTGCCCAGTATGTCGTTACGGCTGTTGATGAAGACGCGCGCAACCGTGCGCTTAACCGCATCACCAAAGAACTGGAAACAAAACAGAAAGAGCTGAATGGCGACATCGAAGAACACATGTCCTCCATTCGCAGTGAGCGCGATGAAATTCTCAGCCAGCTCGAGGGTCGTACCGATGATATCAACCGTCATTTCGACGAGGAACTGGCCCGGCTAAGCGATCAGTTGATGGGCGAGGCGCAGCATGTTCAGGCGCGCATTGAGGCGCTTCTGGGCCAGCCTGCACCGGCCAATATCAACCTGGAAACTGCCGATACGGTTGTGGTTGCCAGGGGCGAGCTTGTCACCAGCGAACACCTGTCGCGTATCCAGACCACTGTGAACAGCTACCTGAGCGAGATTCAGAGCAGCATCGAAGAAATGCGCCAGCAGGAGCTGAACAACCTGAGCAGCGAAGCAGACACCATCAGCAATCGCAGCGCCGCCGGGCTTAGTGAGCAGACATCTGAGATGGAAGGGCGCATGCAGACCGTGATCCAGGCTGCTGAGAAAGCCCGGGGCGAACTGAAGGAACTGCACATTCTGCAATTCCTTTCGGAGTCGCGCTACCGTGAGCTGCGCCAACGCTATGGTCAGGTCTTCCAGGCGGATATGGGTGCTGAAGCGTTCTACGAAATTCTGCGCCACCTGAACCTGGATAAGCTGGCGGTGGAACTGTGGAACGAGGTTCGCACGACCAAATCCAAGCAGCGCAAGAAAAAGGCAACGAAACGGCTGCGTGTGGTCGAAAGCCTGCGCAAGAGCAAAAATCGCCCGGAATGGATGATCCTCACCGTGCTGCCGGTCATCCCGCCAGACCTGCGCCCGATGGTGCAGTTGGATGGTGGGCGTTTTGCAACCAGCGACCTGAACGATCTGTACCGCCGTGTCATCAACCGCAACAACCGCCTTAAGCACCTGTTGGAGCTGGGCGCGCCGGATGTCATCGTGCGCAACGAAAAGCGCATGCTGCAGGAAGCTGTGGACAGCCTTATCGACAACAGTCAGCGTGGCAAGGCGCTTAGTCGCCGGGGCCGCCGTGAACTGAAATCCCTTAGCGACATGCTGAAGGGTAAGAAAGGCCGTTTCCGCCGCAACCTGCTGGGCAAGCGTGTGGATTACTCTGGCCGTTCGGTCATCGTAATCGGCCCGAAGCTCAAACTGCACCAGTGCGGCCTGCCAAAAACGATGGCGCTCGAACTGTACCGCCCCTTCGTCATCAGCCGTCTGGTGCGCTACAACTACGCCAGCAACGTCAAGGGGGCCAAACGCATTATCGAGCGCGAGAAACCCGAAGTCTGGGAAGTGCTGGAAGAGGTCATCAAGGAACGCCCTGTGCTGCTGAACCGCGCCCCTACCCTGCACCGTCTGGGTATTCAGGCGTTTGAACCGCAGCTTGTTGAGGGTAAGGCGATCCAGATTCACCCGCTGGTCTGTTCTGCGTTCAATGCAGACTTTGATGGCGACCAGATGGCCGTACACGTGCCGCTCAGCGATAAGGCCGTGCAGGAAGCCCGTGAACGCATGCTTTCCACCAAGAACCTGCTGAAGCCTGCCGACGGCGCGCCGATTGTCGGCCCGTCCAAAGACATGGTGCTTGGCATCTACTACCTGACGATGGATCCGACGGTGGAAGTTATCGCCCCGCAGGAGCGTACCGATGCGTTCCGCAGCATCGAAAATATCTATGCGTCGGATGTGCGCGTCGGCATCGCGGTACGCTCCAACGGGTACTACTTTGCGCTGCACCGTGTGATTCCCGGAATGCGCCTCTACGAAGATGTTATCGTTGAAGACGAGAACGGGCGTCAGAAGGTCGTAGAGACCGCGCTGGATCGTACCATCCGCGCCATGCGCGAAGGCGAAGTGGACTGCACACTGCTGAACGCATATGAGTTCAAGAAGAAGCAGAAAAAGAAGGGTTGGGGCGACCTTACACTGACCAACCTGCACGAACGACGCATCGTGGTCGATATGGACGAAGTCGAGTATCTGTATCGCATGGGTGTGGCCGGGCTGCACACGCCGATTCTGCTTGGCAACGTGTACGATTACCTGTCGCCCCAGGATGAGCCAGAAATCACCACCGTGGGGCGCGCGCTCTTCAACCGCATTCTGCCGGATGAGCTGCGCTTTGTGCAGGGGACGCTTGGCAAGAAGGGGTTGCAGGATCTGGTGGCGAAGTCGTACCAGCGCATTGGCTCTGACCGCACCACCGAAATCGTGGACGCGATCAAGAACATGGGCTTTCACTATGCCACGATTTCCGGCACCACGGTCGCCGTTGCCGACCTGACCATTCCCAAGCAGCGCGGCAGCATTCTGGAAGACGCCGAAAAGATCGTCGAACGCGCGGAGCGTGATTTCCGTCGTGGTTTGCTGGCCGAGGAAGAACGCTACCAGATCACCATTGATGAATGGAACCGCGCCAAAGACCGCTTGCAGGAACTGATCCGTGACACGCTTGACCCCTATGGCCCCATCGCCATCATGGCGCTTTCAGGCTCAACAAAGGGTGGTTTTGGTCCCATCACGCAGCTTGCCGGCATGCGCGGTCTGATGGCTGACCCGTCAGGACGCATTATCGATCTGCCCATCCGCAGCCACTTCCGTGAAGGGTTGACGGCGCTGGAATACTTCATCTCTACGCATGGCGCGCGTAAAGGGCTGGCAGATACCGCGCTGCGCACGGCGGACGCCGGGTATCTTACCCGTCGCCTGGTGGATGTGGCGCAGGACGTTATCGTGAACCGTATGGACTGCGGCACCGAAAAAGGCATGGGGGTGCGCCGTTCGGACGACATCGCTGGTCAGTCGCTGTATGAACGTATCATTGGGCGCTGTGCCGCGCGCGACATCTACGATCCCGATACCGGGCGGTTGATTGTGGTGCGCAACGGCATGATTGATGAAGACGTGGCAGACGCGCTTCAGAGCAGCAAGCTGGACGAAATCTACGTTCGCAGCCCGATGTCCTGCGCGCTCATTCACGGCATCTGCGCCCTGTGCTATGGCCGTGACCTGGGGACGGGCAACATGGTTGAAATCGGCTCGGCAGTCGGTATCGTCGCCGCGCAGTCGATTGGTGAACCGGGGACGCAGCTTACCCTGCGCACGTTCCATACAGGCGGTACAGCGCAGGCCAGCGGTGATATCACCAGCGGTCTGCCGCGTGTGGAAGAACTCTTCGAAGCGCGCAAGAAACCGAAGGGTGAAGCCGTTATGACCGATATCGGCGGTATTCTGCGCCTGACGAAACGCGAAGGCGTGCGCATCGCGCTGGTGATCGACAGCCAGGTCTATAACAAGCAGTACGAAATCCCGATCGGATGGGATATCGTCGTGGAAGACGAAGCGGCCATCAAGCAGGGAACCGTGCTGGCACACGAAGCCGGGGGCGACGGCAATGTCATCGCCGAAATGGACGGCATCGTTCACATCGAAGGCCACATGATCTATGTGCGCTATGAACGCCGTCACGAGGAAGAGTATGAGATTCCGTCCAGCGCGCGCCTGCTGCCCAATGTACAGGACGGGTCAACCGTCTATGCCGGCCAGCAGCTAACGGAAGGTTCGAAGAACCCGCACCGTATTCTGCGTATTCTGGGTGCAGAATCCTCGCAGATGTACCTGCTGTCTGAAGTACAGAAAGTGTACCGCAACCAGGGTGTGAATATCGCCGACAAGCACTTCGAAATCATCATCCGCAAGATGCTTTCGAAAGTGCAAATCACCAAGAGCGGCGACAGCGAACTGCTGCCTGGCGAACTGATCGACCGGTTGCAGCTTCTAGACATCAACGAGAAGCTGCGCGCCCAGGGAGGAGAACCGGCGGCTGGCGTTCCGATCCTGCTTGGGATCACCAAAGCCGCCCTCAGCACAGACAGCTTCCTCTCTGCCTCCAGCTTCCAGCACACGATCAAGGTGCTGGCGGGTGCAGCCATCGAGGGCAAGGTTGACCGGCTGTATGGGCTGAAAGAGAACGTCATCATCGGTAAACTGATCCCGGCCGGTACGGGTTTCCACACCTACCAGGATCGTGAACTGATTGCGCCGAATGTGACACTCGAAGAACAGGGTGCGGTCGATTTCGATGAGGATGCTTACGATGACTCCGACAGCCTGGAAGAGATGAACCTGGGCTAAAACAGGAATTCGCCTGTACCATCAGCAACGGGTGACTGCGTTCGGCAGTCACCCGTTTTGATTCCAGTGGTTCTTCTGGTGGGCGCTTGTTTTGGGCATGTGCATGGTTCACGCTCAGAATATGGCATTGCTTCTGCCAAATAAGCGTGCCGCAACCAGACGCGAATGACGGGGCAGCGCCCCTAAACCCTTCAGATCAATTCCGTTATGTACTTATCAGTAGGGGCGCTGGGCAAGCACCTGCGCGAGATCGTCTCCACGTCGCACAATCAGCGCTGGGATTTTGGCAGCCTGCAGGCGTCCGCGCATATCGCTGGACGAAGCTCCACCGAACGTGACAGGGTCAACAAAAACGCACATGGGGCGAATGCCGCGCCGGGAGAGAATTTGCGCCTCGGTGATCCAAGCAGGATCCAGTGATGATGTGATGATGATCAGCGTCGTGCCGCGTGTGAAGTAGGGGGTTTCCAGCGTGAGCATTTCTGCCAGCTTGTGCGTGGATGTGCTGCGCGCCACCGCCAGACTTTCGAAGATGTGGGTCATCTGGCGATTTCCGCGTTCCGGTTTGTGAATCTCGCGGTTGGGGGTGTAGGCCGCGAAACCGACAGCGCGTTCCAGGTTTGTGAAGTACTGTGCCATTGACGCCGCAATCACCACCACATATTCCTCTGTCGATGGCGGTATGCCCCGTCCCATCGGGATAACCGGCCCGCTTTGCCCGATGCGCTTGACTGAGGCATCCTCGACGAGCGACTGTGCAGAAAAGTCTGCAAACAACCAGATATCCACCAGCGGATCAATCTCGAATTCCTTGACGATGAGGTGGCCGCGCCGCGCGCTGCTGCGCCAGTGGATGCGGTTGAAGCTGTCGCCCGATACGTAATCGCGCACACCGGCGGCATTTGTGGTGATGTAATGGGTGCGCTGTCTTTGCGCCTCCCCACCGGAAAGCGTGCCCATCGGCAGCTCGACATGCGTCAGCGTGATGGTTGCAGGGTACACGATCACGCGCGAGGTGGCACCCACCCAACGCGGCATGGTGAAGAATCCAAACGGGTCGCCGCTGACGACCGTCATCGGGCCCAACCGGAATTCACCGCGTGTTTGGCACAGCGTTTCTACATACCAGCGATAGCTGGCGTTTGCGCCCATCGACGGCACGATGTGGCTGGCCGCATGACCGGGTAGATCGGAATGATCGCGGATTTCGACCCACAGTTTCGGCACGAAGGATGCGTTGCGCACGCTGAAGGACTCATCCAGCGTGCGGCCCACCTGGGCACGGCGTGCGCGGGTGCGCCTGCTCAGCGTAATCCAGCGCACAGCGGTCCAGGCCCACAGGTACGATGCCGCCAGCAGGCCTACAAATACATAGGCCAGGTTAAAGAAGAACGTGCGCCCGGTGAAAAGCCCTGCCACCAGGCACACGATGATCAGCAGGTAGATGCCATTACGACGGTTCGGCATAATTCTCGCTGTCGGCTGTCACCCGTTAGCGTACCGAAGCGCCCGGTACAGGGGTGGCGTTCAGAATATCCTGGACGATGGTGCGCGACGAAATATCGCGGATGCGCGCCGCAGGGCCAACAATGATGCGATGGGCCAGGGTGACCTCTGCCAGTGCCTTAACATCGTCTGGGATGACGTAATCGCGCCCGGCCATCGCGGCACGGGTTTGCGAGGTGCGAAACAGGGCCAGCGACCCGCGCGGGCTGCTGCCCAGGTAAACATCAGGATGCTGGCGTGAAGCCGTAACCAGGTCCACAATGTACCGCTTCACTTCTTCTGCCACATACACCTCGCGCACCGCCTGCTGAGCGCTCACGAGCTCCTGTACCGAAATGACCTGGCGCATATGGTTGAGCGGGTGATCATACTGCTGTGCGGAAAGGACTGTCATTTCTTCTGTGGGGCTGGGATAGCCCAATTTGATGCGCACCAGAAAACGATCAAGCTGCGCTTCTGGCAGCGGGAACGTCCCTTCATATTCAATGGGGTTCTGCGTTGCCAGAATCAGAAACGGGCTTGGGGTGGGATAGGTGATGCCATCGACAGTGACCTGCCGCTCTTCCATTGCTTCGAGAAGTGCCGCCTGGGTTTTGGGGGTGGCGCGGTTGATTTCGTCTGCCAGCACAATCTGGGACATAATCGGCCCGGGGCGAAATTCAAATTCGCCGCTGCGCTGGTTATAAATAGAAACCCCTGTGACGTCCGACGGCAGCATGTCTGGCGTGAACTGAATGCGGTTGAACGACGCGCCGATTGATTTTGCCAGCGCTTTGGTCATCATGGTTTTGCCCACACCGGGGATGTCTTCAATCAGAATATGTCCCTGGCTAAGCAGACCGAGTATCGTGAGACGAACTTCGTTGCGTTTGCCCATAATGACCTGGCCAACGTTTTGTGCCACGCGTTCTGCGACACCCTGGACGATGCCAACAATACTCTGCGCGTCGTTGCTGCGGCGCATTTGCGGGGTGGAATAATCTGACATTATCGCTCGCTTTTTGGTTACTTTACGGGTTTAGTATCGCTCACTACGCGGACTTTCACCGGACGCATCCCCTACGGTTATGCGACGACTCCCAGTATAACCGAACTTACCAGACACACCAGACTTAAAATCCTTTTGGCAGTGCGCGCAATATTTGCTACAATAGGGTAGTCAGAAACGGTCAGATTAGATCGTTTATTTTGCGTTGTCGCACACTGCAGCGGTGATGTGCCGCGTACTGCGGGCGTAACGAAATTTCAATGTTGATTTGACCTGTTTGCAGTTATAGTGAAACTGTTCTATCCTAAAGCGCTACGCTCTTTCCACAATAAACAGGAGTTACATTCCATGGCGAGATCACGGACTGAGTTAATGGTAGATCGCCTGCGGGATCTCCAAGCGACAACCCCAGAAATCGAAGCGTCTGCGGTCATCAGCGTAGACGGGTTGAGCATGGCCTCCTCGCTCCCTGCGGGTATTGAAGAAGATCGCGTATCTGCGATGTCTGCTGCGATGCTGTCGTTGGGTGAACGTATTTCCAGCGAGCTCGGGCGCGGTCTGCTGGATCAGGTGTATGTTCGCGGCAAATCCGGGTACGTTATCCTGATGTCGGTCGGTGACGAAGCGGTCTTAACCACACTGGTGCGTGATGGTGCCAAGCTGGGCTTGATTTTCCTCGATATGCGCCGTACTGCTGATGATCTGGAGAAACTCGTCTAGCCCGCGATTTATGCGCGGCCTGCTTTGGCGGGTGTGCTGGCCGGGCAGCGGATGACTTAATAACTCAGCGGCATCACGTGTTCGTCGTCTCCGTGATTGCGCATTAACTCTTCTTGACCCTAGTGTCCTTGTTCGGCGGGAGTGATTCACATCATCCCGCCGCATTTTGTTCGTTGACGCAGCGCTAACCTCTGGCCTCGCGTCATGTTTCATGTGAGTAAAGCATGTCAGATCCCAAGTATATCTTCTGCACGGGTGGCGTTGTCAGTTCGGTGGGCAAGGGGGTAACCGCCGCTGCCATCGGGCGCATTCTGAAGGCGCGCGGCCTCAAAGTGGCCATTCAGAAACTTGACCCTTACCTCAACGTTGATCCCGGCACGATGAGTCCCTACCAGCACGGTGAGGTTTTTGTTACGGCAGATGGGGCAGAGACCGACCTCGACCTGGGTCACTATGAGCGTTTCATTGACGAGAACCTGAACCGAAGCTGTAATGTGACAGCCGGGCAGGTTTACAGCCATGTAATCGGCCAGGAACGCAAAGGGGATTATCTGGGTGGGACGATCCAGGTAATCCCGCACATCACCAACGAAATCAAACGCCGCATCGCGCTCGTTAGCAAAGATACCAACCCGGATGTGGTGATTGTTGAAGTCGGCGGCACCGTGGGGGATATCGAAGGGCTTCCGTTCCTGGAAGCGATCCGCCAGTTGCGGATGAGCCTGAAACGGGAAGACACGCTCTACATTCATGTTACCTTCCTCCCCTACATCGGCGCGACCCACGAGCTGAAGACCAAACCCACGCAGCACAGCGTGCGCGACCTGCGCAGCGTAGGTATCCAGCCCCACGTCATCATCGCCCGCACCGACTACCCCGTCAGCAAGGATGTGGTCAACAAAATCGCCCTGTTCTGCGATGTGGATGAAGACGCTGTAATTCCACTGGTCACCACCGACCTGCTCTATGATGTGCCGCTGGCGCTGGAAGATTCCGGCCTGGGGGAGTACCTGGTTCGCCGGTTGAACCTGAACGCCGAGAAGCCTAATCTGGAAACCTGGCGGGACATGGTGCGGCGCATGCGCATTCCCCGTAAGACCGTGCGTGTGGCCATCGTGGGGAAGTATGTAGAACTGCACGACGCCTATATGAGCGTGAAAGAAGCTTTGTTTCATGCGGCCAGCGCAGAGCAGGCGCGCATCGAAATTGTGTGGCTGCATTCTGCGGAGCTGGAAAAAGGGCGCGGTTGGGATGAGCTGCAGTCCGTACAGGGGATTGTGGTGCCTGGCGGTTTCGGGCCGCGCGGCATCGAGGGTAAGATCCTGGCGGCGAGGTTCGCGCGCGAAAAGAAGGTTCCCTACCTCGGTTTATGCCTGGGTATGCAAACCATGTGCATCGAATTTGCGCGCACTGTGCTTGACCTGGAAGATGCCAACAGCTCAGAATTCGAGATCTCCGGTGAGCACGCGGTAATTGATCTGATGATGGATCAGCGTTCTATCTCCGATATGGGCGGGACGATGCGTTTGGGGGTGTACCCATGCCAGCTTGTCCCCAACACCGTCGCTGCCAGGGCTTATGCCCATACGACCGGAAGCACTGCCGAGATTCAGGAGCGGCATCGTCACCGGTTTGAGTTCAATAACGCCTACCGTGAGCAGTATGAGAAGGCCGGTATGGTCTTC
>CAZQIJ010000132.1:0-10541 GCA_964592955.1 uncultured Anaerolineaceae bacterium | reverse complement strand
ATATCTATGACGCCATCTTCAAAGATCCTCTGGTTATGCACATCCTGGAGGGAGTCGAGGCTGAGTGTCACGTGCGTGGTTATAATCTTCTGCTTTCTGCGCCGCGCCTCACAGAATCCGGCGTGGACGACCAGTACCGTCAGCTCGTCAATGGCGGGTACATGGACGGCCTGATCACCATCGACAATGTGCCTTTGGCTTCTGCTGCCGAAGCAGTTGACACAAGCCGCACCCCGGTGGTTGTGCTGGGTTATCATCAGGCAGCGTATACCGTGCGCAGTGATGATTACAGCGGTGGCATGCAGCTTGCGCGGCACCTTCAAAGCCTGGGTCATGTGCAGGTGGGGGTGGTTTCTGTGCCGCACAACATGAACTTCGCCATTAACCAACGCGTCGAAGGGATGCGTGCCGCCGGGCTTGACGTGAGCCAGATGACCCTGGGCGACTTCTCGGTAGAAGGCGGGGCGCGTGCCGCCGCCGCACTTATGCAAACTTACCCGGACGTGACAGCCATCGCATGTGTGAATGATCGCATGGCGATGGGGGCTATTCAGCGCCTGCGCGACATGGGCTGGCAGGTGCCGCACGACATCAGCGTCGTGGGGTACGACAATATCGCCATCGCCGAACACTTCACTCCCCCCCTCACCACCATCAGCCAGCAGCCAACCGAATTGGGTGCAACCGCCGCACGTATGCTGTTTGACGTCCTCAGTGGCTTAAGGCCGACTCCCGAGGTGCTGCCGACACACCTCATCATGCGTCAATCAACGGCAGCCCCGCGACAACCATGAATTGTCTTGTTTCGGCTTGAAGGAGATCGGAGAAAGGGAATTTACGCTGAATAGACGGAGTAGCATTCCACATTTACATCATCGAATTAGATTTCAGGAGATAAATTCACGATGTCAAAGCGTACTGCGATTGTTGTCCTATTGATCTTAACATTGGTGCTCACCTCGATACCGATGGTGTTCGCCCAGGATGCCCCGGTCACGCTGCGCTGGCGTACTCGCCCGGATAACCAGGCCGAAATCGATGTCTATACCGAGGCCAGCCTGGCGATTGACGAAGCGTGGGAAGAAGTGGAACTGGTCTACGAACCTGGTGGGTCAGAAACGGCCAGCTATCAGGATGTGCTGATTACCGAGTTGGAAGCTGGCACCGCGCCGGATGTGTTCTGGATTCCGGGGACGGATGTGGCGCGTTTTGCGGAAGCAGGCGTCATCCTTAACCTGGCCGATGTTGCCGCTGCCGACGCGGACTACAACGAAGGGGACTTCTACCCTGGCCCGATGGGCTTCCTCACCACACCCCTGGAAGAAGGGACCGATGCGCTGTGGGGGCTGCCGCGCGATGTTTCGGCTTTCGCCATCTATTACAACGCCCAACTGTTTGACGAAGCCGGTCTGGACTATCCCGGCGGCGAGAACTGGGATTGGGAAGCGTTCAGCACGGCTGCCGAAGAAATCAGCGGCCTGGGCGACGAAATCTACGGGTTCGGCATGAACGCATGGTGGGCAAACTGGGGCTACTTCATCAACGCTGCCGGTTCGAGCTTCTTCAACGAAGATTTTACCGCTTGCGGTCTGAACAACGAAGGTACTGTTGTGGGCCTGGATGCTGCCGCTGCGCTCTTCGAGAATGAATGGGCTGTGCCCTGGGGCACGGACGCCGAAGGGCCGTTCCTGGCTGGTAACGTTGGCATGTTTATGAATGGCCGCTGGGCGACCCCCGGCACAAGCGCCAACGCAAACTTTGAGTGGAATGTTGCGACGCTGCCCGTAGGGCCTTCTGGCGAGCCGACCAACTGGCTGTTCTGGGGCGCATATGTGGTTAACGCCAATACCGCAAGCCCGGAACTGGCGTGGGATCTCGTCACCCGCCTGACGAGCGCCGAAATTCAGGGTCAGATTGCGTCGCTGGGCGCGAACATTCCAAGCCGCGCGACCGACGAAGCCATTGAACTCTTCCTGGCCACCCTCCCGGACAGCGGCGTTAACAATCAGGCCTTCGTGGATGGCGCAGCGGTGGGTGTGACCGAAGCCCCGCTGTTCTTTGGCGACTGGTCGGCGATTGACAATGCCTATGGCACCGCAGTGAACCAGGTGTTTAACGGTGAACTGAGCGCACAGGATTTCGCCGATACGATTTGCGATGAAGTGGCACAGTACTTCGACTCTGGCATGTAACCGTAGAGAATCATCATGGGGGTGGCCGGGCTGGCTGCCCCCTTCATTGCTCTGATTATGGCCATACGGCGATCAGTGCAATCGTTGTCACGTTGTTTTCCTGCGTTTCTCGCGTTTTCCGCCACCTGGTTTAATGCCACTGGCAGCAGCAATGCAGCGGCAAATTAGATTTGATAGGAAATATTTATGACCAGCACTGCGCTGAACTACCCCGAACGAAACTCAACCGGCTCCCTGCCCCGGCTGGTGCTTCTGGCCAGCGTCGCCCTGAATGTGGCGATCGCATTCGGCGCACTCACGTTGTGTGTGACGATTTTCAACCTGGAAGATTTTGGCAGGCTGGGACTTTTTGTGCAGCGGTTTGTGGCGCTGGCGGTGCTGATTCCGGCTGCGCTGGCCGTATACAGCAGCGTGCAGATTGTGCGGCGCAAGGCATCTGGGCGCTTTGCCGCGCTGGTTCTGCAGTATGTGGGCTTTGTGCTGTCGGTGGTGGCGCTGCTGCACCTGTGGGGTTTCTTCCTGAGCTTTGAGCAGTTTGTCGATACGATAATGGCGAATGCCACGCTGACCTTAGGTTTCGCGCTGGCTTATGCGGTGTTCTTCGCAGCCAGCCGCCTGGACGAAAATACCAGAGCACGGGGAATGCTGGAGAACGCGGCTTACATCATCGGCATGATCACGCTCGTTATGCTGCTGCTTTCGTCCAACGTGCTGGGTGCGGCCAACCATATTCTGAGCACCTATGCGCAGCCTGCAACCTGGTTTGCGACGATTGCCGCAGTGCTGCTGGGGGCCACGGCGTACCTGCTTCTGAAACAGGGCGATTATTACGGAGAAACGCCAGCAGAAAACGAGGCATGGCAGGGCTGGCTGATGCTTTCCCCAAATATCCTCGGTTTCACGATATTCTTCGCGGGGCCGCTGCTGCTCTCCTTCTACCTGAGTTTCACGAACGCGACCCTGAACGCCACACCGGAATTCAACAACCTGGAGAATTACCGCGATCTGCTCTCGCTGGAAGCGGTGTGGAACGATAACCCTGAAGAAGTTCGGGCACAGTCGCTGATGTCTTTCGGCTATACCCCGCTCATCGAGATCCCGTTAAGCGGACGCGTGCTGGTGATCGGCGCGCAGGATACCGAGTTCTGGTACAGCCTGCGCAACACCACGGTCTTCTGCCTGCTGCTGCTGCCGCTGAGCGTGCTTCCGGCGCTGGGACTGTCGCTCGTCCTGAACTCGAAACTGCCGGGGGTAAAATTCTACCGCGCGGTGTACTTTCTGCCGTCAGTAGCGGCGGTCGTCGGGACGGCCATTATCTGGCGCTGGCTATATGATCCGACCATCGGCTTCTTCAACCACATTATCTCCCAGGTCGTCCTGTTTCTGAACAACACGGTTAACCTGAACATCGCAGACCCGTCCATCCCCTGGCTGACCGGGCCGAGTGTGGTGCTCATTTCGGTTGTCTTTCTGGCAGCGTGGCAGGTGGTGGGTTTCAACACTGTCTTGTTTATGGCGGGATTACAGGGCATCCCGCGCGAACTGTATGAAGCCGCTACGGTCGATGGGGCAGGGGGGTGGGGCCAGTTCCGCTGGGTCACACTGCCGATGCTGGCACCGACGACTTTCTTCGTAATTATCACTACGGTGGTGACAGGGCTGCAAGTCTTTAACGAACCTTACGCGCTGTTTCCGTCGATCCCGATTCCCATTGAGGCCAGAACCGCCGTCTACTATCTGTATTACCAGGGCTTCAAGAATTTCAGTTATGGCTATTCGTCTGCTGTGGCCTGGCTGCTGTTTGCGGTGATTTTTCTGATCACGCTGCTGCAGTTCCGGTTGTCGCGTTCAAACGCCTACGAAGGATAGGGGAATACCTTATGACCCGCCAACACAGACCACTGGCCACCTGGGGCATGCGCCTGGCGGCCTATACGCTGCTGACCGCTTTCGCGCTCTTCATGCTGTTTCCGTTCATCTATATGATTACGACTTCTCTGAAATCGTCCAACAGCGTCTTTGAATCGCCACCCAGACTGCTGCCCTACACACAGGAAACAATAAACGTGGCGGGGGAAGAGACCCCAGTGTACCTGATTGAGGTCGATGGTCAGATACGCCGTATGATCGACACCGGCGAAGGTGCGCGCTTTGGGTTCTTCACCACCGCTGGAGAGATCGACCTCACTGATCCACGACAAAGCACAATCCTGTTCCAGGCTCCGCTTGAAGATGTCGCTTATGCGGTGACCGCTGCCGAAACCGGGGAAGAAATCACCCTCACCCTGGCAGACGGGGCGACGGAGACCTTTGCGCTGTATGATGTGACGGCAAACGGGGAAACACAGCGGCTCGTCATGGCCTACCGCAGCGGCCTGGACCAGTTTGTTGATCCTACAGACCCGGCCATAACAGCCTACACGACCGCACGCACCGCCGCAAAAGCCGAATATGTGGACTACAGAATCGGGAACTACGAGGTGGTCTTTGGGCTGAATCTTAACCGCGCGCTGGTCAATACCACCGTTGTAACATTTGGCGTGGTCATCGGCCAACTGGTGACTTCGATTTTCGGCGGCTATGCCTTCTCGCGGCTGCGTTTCAGAGGCCGGGATACGTTGTTTCTGGTTTATCTTGGCTCAATCATGATCCCGTTCGTGGTGCTGATCATTCCCATGTATCGCCTGATGGTGCTGATCGGCTGGCAGGATCAGCTTGTCTCGCTCATCGTGCCCTGGATCTTTACGGCTTACGGCACCTTCCTGCTGCGCCAGTTCTTCATTACAATTCCGAAGGAAATCGAAGAAGCGGCACTGCTGGACGGCGCGAGCCGTATGCGCATCCTGTGGGGGATTTTCGTGCCGCTCAGCCGTCCTGCCATTGCCACGCTGGCCATATTCTCGTTTCTATATGCCTGGAACAGTTTCCTGTGGCCGCTGCTGATTATCGGCGAAGGCAACGAAGCCAACCATGTGCTGACGCTGGCACTGATCCGGTTGAGTAACATCGCGGCGGACCGTCCGAACCTGGTCTTAACGGGCGCAGCCATTGCGATTCTGCCGCCTATCCTGGTGTTCATGTTCGCACAGCGCTACTTCATTGAAGGGGTTACATCATCGGCGGTGAAGGGTTAATGGGCTGTGCGCTTTTCATCACCAGACGGATAGACCTGCTAGAATATCCGGGGTAACACGACGGTGGCACCTGCTTTCGCCTGCACGCGCTGTGGTGAATGACGTTCCGCGCGCAGGCACAGCAGCCCGCCGCAGGCCCCCTGCCATGCTGCTGCGAAGGCCATAGAACAATGCGAGGTCAACCTCTTGAGCACGATCGCACCATTCAATCATGACTGGCTGTACTGCCCTGAACAGGTCGGGGACGATGTCCCCGATTCCGCCTTTGTGCGGGTGACAATCCCGCACACCAACAAGCTGTTTCCGCATCACAACTTTGAGGACAGTGAATATCAGTTCATTTCCACGTACCGCAAACGCTTCACGCTTCCCGAACCGCTCCTGGGACGCCGCCTGTACGTGGACTTTGAAGGCGCGATGATCGCGGCCACAGTCACGATCAATGGGCACACCTTCCCGGAACATCAGGGCGGCTACACGCCGTTCAGCCACGACATCACTGCGCATGTGCGCGCTGCGGGCGAGAATGTGCTGACGGTACACCTGGATTCCACAGAGCGCAGGGATATTCCGCCGTTTGGCCACACGGTGGATTACCTGACTTTTGGCGGCATCTACCGCGAGATCCAACTGCGCTACGAAGACCCGGTTTTCGTGCGGCAGGTGTTTGTGCGCACCTATGATGTGATGACCGAAACACCCCGCGTGGAGGTTGACCTGTACCTGGTGAACACGACAGACGAAGCAGCCCGTGTGAAGGCCAGTGTAGGGGTGTTGTCTGCTGACGCCCAGGAGATGGGCCGGGATGCTGGCGAGTGGACTGTGGCAGCACAGTGCGAAGTGGTAGAAACCGTGACGGTCGCCCTGAGATCCGCCGTGCAGTTGTGGAGCCCGGACAGCCCGACCCTGTACACTGTGCGGGTCGATTACGCGGGCGACCGCGATGCGCATATGAACGTAGTGAGCACGCGCATCGGCTTCCGAACGAGCGCGTTTCGCAGCGATGGCTATTACCTGAACGGCGAGCGGGTTCAGCTTCGCGGGCTGAACCGCCACCAGCTTTACCCGTACATCGGGGCTGCCGCGCCAGAACGGTTACAGCGCCAGGATGCCGACATCCTGAAGTTTGAACTGGGCTGCAACCTGGTGCGCACGTCGCATTACCCACAGTCCAGGCATTTTCTGGACCGCTGTGATGAGATCGGGCTGCTGGTCTTCGAGGAAATCCCCGGCTGGCAGCATATCGGCGACGCAGCCTGGAAGGCGTTGTCGCTGCGTGATGTGCGCGTGATGATCGAACGGGATCGCAACCATCCCTCAATCATCCTGTGGGGAGTACGCATTAACGAATCCTGGGATGACCGCGAGTTCTATGGCGCAACGAACGCGCTGGCACGTGAACTTGATCCCACACGCCAGACGGGTGGGGTGCGTTTCTTTCTGGGGAGCGAATTCCTGGAAGATGTGTATACCCTCAACGATTTCTCGAACGCGATCATGGAACCTGAACACACGCCGCACCTGGTGACCGAATTCAACGGGCATATGTTCCCAACCAAGAGTTACGACCACGACGCCCGGCTGGCCGAACATGCGCTGCGCCATGCCCGTATTCAGAGCGCAGCGGCAACGATGGGCGGCGTCTCTGGCGCGATTGGCTGGTGCGCCTATGACTATAACACGCATGTGGAGTTCGGATCCGGGGATCGCGTGTGCTATCACGGCGTGATGGATATGTTCCGGCTGCCCAAGTATGCGGCGTATTTCTACGCGAGCCAGACCAACCCTGATTTCCGCATTGTGCTGCATGCTGCAACCAACTGGGCGTTAGGCGATTATGATGCCGGGGCCATCGAACCGGTCTACGTGTTCTCTAACTGCGACGAGGTTGAGGTTTTTGTGGGAACTGACCGCATCGGGCGGTACAGGCCAGATGCAGAGTCCTACCCGAACCTGCCGCATCCACCGTTTGTGGTGCGCGGCCTGGGTATCATGCTGGCGCAGCCTTACGGTGACCTGAGGGTGGTAGGCTACCGCGGCGGCACAGCCGTCGCCGAACAGCATATCGCCGCTGACCACAAACCGGCAGCGCTGACGTTAGAATCGGATAGCGCCACTTTGCGCGCAGACGGCATCGACATGGCGCGTGTCGTCTTCAGGATTGTGGACAAATATGGCAATCGGCTGGCGTATACCTCACAAATCGTCAGCTTCGAGATCAGTGGGCCGGGTGCGCTGATCGGCGAAAACCCGTTCGCGCTGGTGGGGGGACAGGCAGCGCTCTATGTTAAGGCGCAGCAGCAGCCGGGAATCATCGTCCTGCGCGCCACTACGCCGCGCCTGGATGCCGCAGAGATTCAATGGGTGGTCGAATAGACGACACAACCACAAAAGAAGGATAACTTTCCTATGCCAAAGATCGTTTTTATAGGCGCTGGCAGCACGGTGTTTGCCAAGAATCTGCTGGGGGATATTCTGGGGTATCCCGAGCTGAGCGGCTCGCACATCGTCCTGCATGACATTGACGCTGACCGGCTGCGCACCTCAGAAGTGGTTGCGCATCGCGTCGCCCAGACCCTGGGGGCAGCACCGAGGATTGAAACGCAGTTGGATCGGCGCGCCGCCCTGGAAGGGGCAGATTACGCCATCTGCATGATTCAGGTGGCGGGGTACAAGCCCGGCACAGTCATCGACTTTGAAATCCCGAAGCACTACGGGCTGCGGCAGACTATCGCCGATACCCTGGGCATCGGTGGCATTATGCGCGGGCTGCGCACGATCCCGGTGCTGCTGGAGATGGCGCGCGATATGGAAAGCGTGTGCCCTGGGGCGACCTTCATCAACTATGTGAACCCGATGGCCATGAACCAGTGGGCGCTTAGCCGTGCCACAAGCATCAGGACGGTAGGGTTATGCCACAGTGTGCCCCACACGGCAGAAGAACTGGCGCACGACATTGGCGTTCCCGTGGACGAGATCAATTATGTGGTCGCCGGGATCAACCATATGGCCTTCTACCTGAAGTTCGAGCGTAACGGGGAAGATCTCTACCCGCGCATCAGGCGTGTGATTGAAGAAGGGCGCATCCCCCACTTCAACCGCGTGCGCTACGACATGTTCAAGCGGCTGGGTTACTTTGTCACCGAATCCAGCGAGCACTTCAGCGAGTATGTGCCCTGGTTTATCAAGCGCGACCGGCCTGATCTCATCACGCGCTTTAACATCCCGCTGGACGAATACATCACGCGGTGCGAAAACCAGATCGCCATGTGGGAGATGATGCGCACCATGCTCGAAGACAATACCCAGCCCCTGGATGTGCAGCGCAGCGTCGAATACGGATCGGTGATCATCCACAGCCTTGAAACTGGCCAACCGAGCGTGATCTATGGCAATGTCGCCAACACCGGCATTATCGATAACCTGCCGCAAGGGTGCTGCGTGGAAGTGCCGTGCGTGGTGGATAAGAACGGCATTCAGCCGGTCAGGATCGGCACAATTCCGCCGCAACTGGCGGCCCTGATGCAGACCAATATCAACGTGCAGGCGCTGACGGTGGAAGCTGCGCTGACGTGCAAACGTGAGCACATCTACCACGCCGCGATGCTGGACCCGCACACCGCCGCAGAACTCGACCTCGACCAGATCTGGTCACTGGTCGATGATCTGATCGCTGCACATGGCGATTGGCTCCCGGCCTATCATTGATGCGTTAACCCAAAAGCAGATGCGCGGCACATCCGGCAGGCGCATCTGCATGACGCCTCGTTGTCGATGATGCAGATACGTCTAAGATCCGCTACACCCCATCTATTCGCAACACGCTGCATTACGCCTTCTTGTCGATGATATAAATGCGCGCCCACTGCCCCAGCAGCGCCACAGAGTACCCGGTTTGCAGTGCAAGTGCCGGCTGTTTGCGCAGCACCTGCTTAATAAGATCGTACTCGCTGCTGATTACAACCAACCGCCCGCCGGGTTTAAGCACCCGATCCATCTCCCGAAACACGCCAGGATAAAGCGCCTGAACTGCGCGCGGATCACTGATCTGCTTGCCGAAAGGCGGATTGGTGACGATCTTATCTACAGAGGCGTCTTCCAACGGCAGTTTGCGCGCGTCCCAATAGCCGCACTGAACGCGCTCCCGCTGCGGAAACTGCGCAAGGTTGCGTTCGCAAAGGCTCAGCCGCTCCAGGTCGATATCCCCGCCCAGGATCTTCTGGCTGCTTTCCGCCAGCGCCCGCTCAAATAAGATCGTACCTGAACCGCACATCGGATCTACAAATACGTCGTCCGGGGTGGGCTGGCTTAGCAGCACCATGGCCGCCGCCGCAGAGGGGCGCAGCACCGCCTCAACGTGGCCAAGCTGGTAACTGCGATGCCGCATGGTTCGGTCAGAAAGGCGCAGCCCGCACAGCAGATCCGAGCCGAGCATGTTAATCCAGATTTCGATGTCGGCATCCTCCTCCACCTGCTCATACAACACACCATACCGTGCGTACATCCCGCTTTCGAGGGCAGATTTCAGGTCTTTGCGGCGGAAGGCATGCTGGCCGAATTTGCGCGCCACCACACGGTAGGTTACCCGGTTGCCCAGGGCGTACCAGGTGCGGAACTGGCGCAGCGCGGCGTCGAACGACTCCGCTTCGGTAATCTGGCGAGCGATCAGGCGGAGGTCACCCCAGTTGCGGGACATCTCTTTTTCGTAAAGCACCGTCAGGAACACGTCTTCGAATGTGCGCAGGTCAAGCAGGGTTTCATGCGTGGCGGCGGCCTCAAACAGCACAATACCATTCTGGTCTTTGGCAAAGGCATAACCGTTCAGTTTTGGGGTTGGTCTCAGTTTCTTCAGTTCCAGCCAGGCAATCTGCTCAAAGCCGGGTAAGGTCTGCCCAAAAAATGAGCGTATTTCTGACATGCGTCTATCCTCTATCGGGGTTGTGTGCCGGGCTGAATTGCGGTCCGCAGGGGGGCAAGCCAGATGAATGTCATCCGAACCGCGAGGACATTATACACAATGGATGCAACCCGCCGGGCAATACGTCCATACGTCTCAGGGTCTGTTGACATTTATACCTGCTCCAGCAAACCTGAATGGCAAAAGCGCCAGCAGGCATTTGTTATGGTGCGTCAGATTTTACGGATCAGACAGCGCACCCTTAACCTCGGTGAAAATCTTAAGGAATCTTAGCCGGATTTGCTGCTAGAGTGTGAT
>CAZQIJ010000131.1:0-10561 GCA_964592955.1 uncultured Anaerolineaceae bacterium | reverse complement strand
GCGGTGGAAACACACTGCCAGTTCCTGCAGCGGCTCGCCTTCCCGGATGTGATCGACGCCGGGCTGCGCGTTGGGCGGGTGGGCACTACCAGCGTGCGTTATGAGGTGGGGTTGTTTCGTCAGGGTGATGACTTTGCGGCGGCGTTCGGCTACTTCGTTCACGTCTTCGTGGATCGCGCCACGCGCCGCCCGGTCACATATGGCGATCCTCTGCGCGCGGCGCTGGTGCGCCTGGTGCTGCCCGGCCAGGGCTAACCAGGAGTCGGATCCACGCGCGGGCGCGCGTCCTGCCGCTCAGATTTGTCTTGTCCCGGTGCTCACTGCGGAGTTTTCAGTCTGATTCTGCACGAATGGAAAACACAACTGTAACGGGTGCTGTTGGCGAATCCCCCTCACCCTAAATCCCTCTCCCACTGCTTCGCGGGGAGAGGGACTTTCAAAAGCAGTTTGCGCCCCCTCTCCTCAACGTGTTGTGGGAGAGGGCAAAACAGCGCACAAATCAATTGACCAACAGCAACTGTAACTGCTCAGGCTACCCCCAGCAAGGGACTTCGCCCCTTGCAAGCCCATTACGCTGGGCCGCGTCAGCGGCTGAAGAATGCTTGCCAGGCTGCGCTACCGTTTGAGGTCAAGAAATTCAAAAGTCTTTGATCCAACGTTTTACCAAAAGTTGGCGGGGGTTTGGGGGGCAGCGCCCCCCAACCGCCTGCCTGAGTAGTTACACACACCTCAGATGCAACCCATGCAGGGATGAGGCTTGCCTCGTCCGACGTGCATCATCATGCGTGTTCGTTTTGATGTCTCCAATATTCATCCATTATTCATATTGAAGCGCCCGGATGATATCGAGCCTGGCCGCGCTGCGCGCAGGCAGCACCGCCGCGAACAGCGCCAGCACCACCCCTGTAACCACCGCCGCAATCATGCCGACCACCGGCACCGTATAGGGCACTTCCCAGCCGACGATGGCGAAGGCGCTGATGAACCCGTAGCTCATCGCCACACCGGCCAGCACACCCAGCGCAGAACCGAAGATCCCCAGCAGCAGCGCTTCGCCCGTCACAATGCGCCGGATCTGGCGGCGGCTGCCGCCCACCGCGCGCACCATCGCAATTTCGCGCGTGCGCTCCAGTACGTTTATCGTCAGCGTGTTCAGCAGGCCCAGCGCCGCCGGGATCAGGATCAGGAACGCCAGCCCATACAGCATCACCAGCGCGCCAGAAAACGACTCCTTCATGTCATCGCGGTAGGTGCTGGTCAGGTGCGGGGTGAACTGTGGGTAGTCTGCCGCCGCCGCCGTGATGCCAGCCAGCGCCGCCTGTTCATCCGCACCTTCCACCAGGTTGATCATGAACATGATGTCCTCGGTCTTGTTGAAGTCCACCGCCAGGTTATCCTGCGAGATGAACACCGCCGCCAGTTTGAAGCTCAGCAGGTCATTTGCCACACCCGCCACGCGGTACGTCTGCGGGCCGTTGGCCGTCTGCATCACCATTTCGTCGCCCACCTCCAGGCCCAGCGTGCGCTGCGCGATGGAAGTCACCAGCGCGCTGCGACCGCTGCCCAACGCGGCGTAAGCCTCAGCTTCGTCCCCTGCGGCGAAGTCAAACGACGCGATCTGCGGGTCCGTCACAGGGTCAATGCCCAGCACCTCTACCCCTGTACCGTCCACGCGCGATGACGCGAAGCGCAGTGTGCCCACCGTTTCAACTTCCGGCAGCGCCCGCACCTGCTCCGCCAGCGAGTCATCTGCGCCCAGTACCGTGTTGTAGATCGAAATCGCGCCGGGCATCAGCAGCACATCGCTGGAAAAGTTGCGGTTGGTCAGGTCATTGATCAGCACATCCAGCGCCGTGACCGTTGCCGCCATCAGCACCAGCGTCGCCAGCCCGATCATCAGCGTGCTGCCGGTGATCGCGGCGCGCCCAGGTTGGCGCGTCAGGTTGCCCGCCGCCAGGTCGCCCTCACGCGCGAACCACACCGAAAGCATGGGGCTGAACAGCCGCGCCGCCGGGATCACCAGCCCTGGGGCCGCCACCACCATACCTATCAGAAACAGCATCGCGCCGCCCACCGCGCCCTTGCTGCCGGAAAGCAGCATCAGGATCGCCAGCCCCATCAGCGCCGCCCCCGCGATCAGGCTCCAGCGCGCCGCCTTCTGCACACTGGCGACCGTCGCCGGGCGCAGCGCTTCGAGCGGGGTGGTGCGCCCAGCCGCCCGCGCCGGTAAGTACCCGGCCAGCAGCGCCGTGAGGATACCCATCACTGCCGCGATGACCACCGCGCCGATGCTGAAGTGGAGCGTGAACGCGCTCATGTTCAGGAAGGCACTGTAGAGCTGAGCCATCG
This sequence comes from uncultured Anaerolineaceae bacterium, assembly GCA_964592955.1. Classification (GTDB taxonomy): domain Bacteria; phylum Chloroflexota; class Anaerolineae; order Aggregatilineales; family Phototrophicaceae; genus CAZQIJ01. The sequence continues at coordinate 8,212 of CAZQIJ010000131.1, read as the reverse complement.
CCGAAACCAGCCCTGCCGCCAGCAGATACCCGGTAATCAGCCCGATCACCGTGCCGATTACGCCCTGCAGCAGGCTCTCGATCAGAATCATGGACGTGATCTGCCGCTGGGTGGCACCGATGGCCCGCAGCATGGCCAGATCGCGGCGGCGTTCCACCACCACCGTCCTGAAGGTGTTAAAGATCAGGAACGCCCCCAGGAACAGCGCCAGAAACCCGAACATATTCATCACGGCGAACCCAACTTCCATCGCCGCGAACGCTTCTGTGCCGCGTGTGCCTTCCTGGATGGCGAAACCTTCACCCAGCGCCGCCACAATCGCTGCGCCAGCCGCTTCGCGATCCACAGTGGCGTTCAGCGCGATCTCCACCGTGTTAATTAACCCCGGCTGGCCAAAGGCCGCCTGCGCATCGGCCAGCGTCACATACATCTGCGGCGCGCTGGGGCTGCCCTGTTCCGCCGTCAGCCCGATCAGCGTGAAGATCTTCAGCCCGCCAGCCGTCACCAGCGGAAAGCGCGACCCCACCGTAAGCTGAGGGGCCATCTCGGCGATTCCGCCTGGCAGCACGGCGACGTTCTCGTCCCCCGGTGCGATGAAGCGCCCTTCGCTCATCGTCAGCGCCTGCACCGCCTGCACCGTCGCCGGGTCTACCCCCACCAGCTCGATGCTGGCCGCGCTGCCCAGTTCACTGCCGCTGGCGGGCAGGGTGTACTGCCGACGCAGCATCCCGGTCACCGCGCGCACTTCCGGCATCGCGCTGATCTGTTCCAGCGCCGCCTCTGGCGCGAACGATGCGCCCGTCACCGTCCCGATGCTGAGATCCGCGCCGGCCACCGAGCTGATCGTTTGCTGGAACGCTTCGACCACCGACGGCAGCACCAGGTTGATCGAGAAGATCAGCGCAACGCCGAACACAATCGCCAGCGTCGTCAACACCGTGCGCAGCTTGCGCCCGTTCAGGTAGCGCACCCCCATCAGGGTCATCTGCCATGTGCTGGCAGCAAAACTCCGGTTCTTCGTTTCTGTCGTCTCTGTCGTCATCATTACACCTCGCCTATCCCATCGAAACCCGGCTGAGCTGGTCACGGATCTGGTCCGCCTTGCCCTGGCCCTTCAGGTGATTCTCGTCCACAACCTTCCCATCCTTCAGAAAGATGATCCGGTCTGCATAGGCCGCCACGCGCGGGTCATGGGTGACCAGTACAATCGTCTGCCCCCACTCGTCAACCGCGCGGCGCAGCGTTTGTACCACTTCGTCGCTCGACCGCGAGTCCAGGTTCCCCGTTGGCTCGTCCGCCAGAATCAGCGCGGGTTTGGCCACCAGCGCCCGCGCCAGCGCCACCCGCTGCTGCTGCCCGCCAGAAAGCTCAGACGGGCGGTGTGTGCTGCGCTCTGCCAGCCCCACGCGCCCCAGCGCTTCGTTGGCGCGTTTCAGCGCCGCGGGCCGCGCGCTCCCGTCCAGGATCAGCGGCATCGCCACATTTTCCTGCGCGGTCAGCACCGGGATCAGGTTAAAGAACTGGAACACAAAGCCCAGCGATTCACGGCGCAAACGCGAAAGCTCGTCGTCGTTCAGCGCGCTGATATCCCGGTCGCGCAGCATCACCTTGCCGCTGCTCGGTCGTTCCAGCCCACCCATAAGGTAGAGCGCTGTGCTCTTACCCGAACCGCTCGGCCCCATAATGGCGACGAACTCACCTTCTTTGACGGCCACATTCAGATTGTTGACAGCATAAATTGGCTGTTCGGCAGTCCCGTAAATCTTCGTGAGTGACTCTGTGGTCAGGATAGACATTGTTGGCTCCTCGTCATCTGCTTTTTGCCCCTGCCTGCCTTCACGCGCTGCGGCAGGTTTGTGCTGCTTACTCGTTCAGTGTCGTCGGTTCCAGTGCTTCGCCCGCAGGCTTGCGCCGTGGTCTGCCGCGCGGCTTCGGCGCAGGTTTGGGCGGAGCATAGTGCTTCAGGTCGGCCAGGCGTGCCTCGCACATATCGATCCAGCGCAGATCCGCATCCAGGTGCATCGTTGCGCTTTCCAGCAGCAGGATCCACGGAAGCTGAGTCTGGCGGTCGGCATGGCGCAGCAGTTCTGTCACTTCATGAAGCTGCTGGAACAGTTCGCGGCGCTGGCTCATCAGCACCTGGTCGGGGGTGACCGGCCCACCGAGCAGGCTCAGCACCAGCTTGATGTAAAACGCATCGCCCAGACGGTAATCGCGCACCTCTGCGCTCAGGTACCAGTCTGCCAGTTCCTCACGGCCTTTTTCCGTCAGGCTATAAACTTTGCGGTCTGGTGAGTCAGCACTGGCTTCCATTTCATAGTTCACCAATCCAGCATCGTTTAACCGCGCCAGTGTGTTGGCGATCTGCCCTGGCTTCACATCCCATTCAGCGTTTACCACTGAGCTGAACTGCTTGCCCAGTTCATAGCCGTGCATGGGGCGTTGATAGAGCAGTGCCAGCAGCGTGTGCTTTACAGACATAAACCTATACACCGTGAGTCTAGATACTGAGAAAACTATACACCGCGAGTCTAGTTTGAGTCAAGAGCAATCGCCCCGCGCCTCAGGGCTCTCGCAACGCCAGAAACCTCCGGCGATTAGCAAAGCCTTCGCAGGGGAACAAATCCTCTGGCAAGTGTCTGGCTGTCAGCGCACCGCCAGGACACCCACCGAAGTGGGTAACTTTACCTGAGACTTTGCAACAGCCCGACTCTTCCCTTATCTTCTCAATTCATGAAAACGGGGAATGCGTTATAATCGTGTACATACCAGAGGTCAGCGAACACGATATTGGAAGTGTGCCTATGCGACGCGCACCCGCGATCAGTTTCCAGGTGTCACTGCTGGGGTTCTTCGCCATCGTTGCACTCTTTCTGCTTGCGCTGAATTCCGAAGCACTGTTTCCCACCGCGCAGTATGAACCTCACGCGCTCTGTTTCGTGTGGGATAGAACGCTGCTGTGGCTGTTCATCGGATCCGATACCTTCATCGGACTGTCTTACGTCTCGATCTCGCTGGCGCTGATGTACGTCGTCAGCAAGGTGTACCTGCACATCCCCTATCACTGGATGATCATCGCCTTCGGGACGTTTATCTTTGCCTGCGGCATTACCCACTTCATGGATGTCTGGACCTTGTGGTACCCGGATTACTGGCTCAGCGGTGGTGTGCGTGTCATCACGGCGCTGGCGTCCGTCGTTACCGCCTTCGCCATGCCACCACTCGTCCCGCGTCTGCTGCGCCTGGTTGCGGACGCCCGCACATCCCAGCAGCACAAAGCCTCACTCATCGCCACTGTAGCCAAACTGGAGCAGGAAATTCTGAGCCGCAAACACGCCGAAGACGAAGTCCGCCGCCTGAATGCCGAGCTCGAACAGCGCGTAAGTGAGCGTACCGCCCAGTTGGAGGCTGCCAATCGCGAAAAGGACGCGCTGCTCCTAAGCGAGCAGGATCTGCGCCTGCGCGCCGAAGAAGCCAGCCACCTTAAGAATACCTTTCTGGGCATAATCTCGCATGAACTGCGCACCCCGCTGACCGTCATCAAAGGCTTCACCAGCACCCTGATCTCCCCTGAGGCAGACTGGGACCCCGCAAGCCAGCACGAGTTCCTGACCATCGTAGACAGCGAAGCGGATAAACTGGCAACGCTCGTGGAAGATATGCTGGAGATGTCGCGCATTCAGGCCGGGGTAATGGCCGTCACCCTGGAACAGTACACTGTGGCAGAAATCATCGCTTCCAGCAGGCCGCAGCTCGAAATGCTCTCCAGAAATCATCACTTCTCTCTGGAAATGGCAGAGCCGCTGCCTCCCGTCATCGCAGATCTTCAGCGCGTGGGGCAGGTGCTGGCAAACCTGGTTGCCAACGCCGCAAGGTATTCGCCAGAGGGTACACCCATCATGGTGACCGCCCATCGCATCATCAGCAGCACGGCTCCTATGGTTCAGTTCAATGTGCGCGATGAAGGCATCGGTATCCCTGCTGACCAGCGGCTGTTTGTCTTCGATGCGTTCAAGCGCATCGGTGCTATGGCAGGGCGCAGGGAAGGGGTGGGGCTGGGGCTGACGATTGCCAAAGGCATCATCGAAAAACACAACGGCCATATCTGGATCAGCGATAACGACGGGCCAGGCATCACCGTTTCATTCACGCTGCCTGTGACCCCCGCACACACATAAACCCGTCCTGGTGCCCTTGCAGACAGCGGGACGGGTTCATGGGGTCAAGGGCGATCACAAAAGCCTGTTACCGTGGAAGGCCGGTTCCGTTGGAGAGAATCTGGGATTTTCTCCCGCGCTTCACTGCCAGGGCTTCCAGCAGGTCGATCAACAGGTTCTGCTCGTCTTTCTCGAACATCGCCAGTACAGACATCATCCGCTGTTCGACATCCAGCGATTCGTACAGGTAAAAGTACATGATCGGCTTTTTAAGCGCTTCTGCCCACTGCGGCAGATCTGGCGCGTCAATGGTCGATACGCCGTTCTCCACATTGGAGATCACACCCTGGCTCACACCAATCTTCTCTGCAAGGTCGGCTTGTGTGAGGTTGGCGTCGCGCCTTGCCTGGCGGATGCGATCGCCTAGCTGTCGCTTGCTGATCTCACTCATGATTTACTACCTCCTGGTTGCATCATAATCGTAACAGAGTCTTTAGACCCTGGCAACGTTAACCTTAATAACTGTGCCATGTTCTCTCAGTTTCCTCATACACACGGCCAACCCGATACCTGCTCTGCCCTGAATTGTGAGTAAAACCTTCATTCCCCTTGCTGCTTACCCCGTCTCCCCAGAATCAGGCGGTGAACCCAGCGCCTGGCTGCGTCGGGATCCCCCCAAGCCGTGCGATTCAGCCTGAGTGCAGTTGCGCTTGAATGCCAATGACAGAGCCGTATGACCCGTATCCTGTTGGCCAGGTGAGTCTTGCGACGCTCCACCCGCACCCACTCCCCTTGTGCCAAAGCCAGGTTCGGGAGGCGTGGTAATGGCACGCGCCACAAGCAGCATGTGATCCCAGCCCACGCAACACGAGAGCAGTGTAACCTTCTGGGTTGCTGCATGTTCTTAGTGGAGAATCAGCCTGAAAACGTTGAATGTCGCCGTGTCTGCTGAAGCACAAAACCAACCGATCATTCAATGCGTTTACCATGTTCCTGCATTAGGTGTGTTGCTGAATCAAAAATACCCCATGTGGGGTACTTTTGTGAAGAGTCATTACAGAATTCGCGCTTCAGACCGTGAAAGCCACGCCGCTTATGTGCATTGACAATGATATCCGATAATATTGCTTGCAGAGGTGCGCCCCGCCCCTGCGCGCTGCCGGATGCTGCGCTCAACCGGCACCAGCAGCGCAGCGTCACTGAACGTGTGCGGCCTCCATCTCGTCCTGCATCTGGTGATCGTGGACGTGTTCAAACGTCACCCTGAACCCTTCCGGCAGTGGCAGCGAATCCAGGGCGATCTGCTTGACGTTCAGCGCCACATTGTCCACTTCCATCAGCGCATCGCGCAGGAATTTATCCGTCGCCATGTGCAGCATGTTGAAAGGGAAGCGGGTGCGCAGCGCGCCAATATAGATCTGAAAGTTGACATCCGGATACTGCCGCCGGAAATCCACCAGCACCTGCGTGACGGTGTGGTACAGGTCGCGGTACTGGTCTTCCACCACCATCGTCACTTGATCTGGCCAGCCATTGGCCGTGACGATTTCCATGCTGCGCTTCATGAACGCTTCGGCGCGCTTTGGATCCACGTTAATGTGTATGATGCGCAGCGGGATGCCGCGCTTGAGAATGGACTGTACCACCGTGATCGCCAGCTTCGACCATGTATCGCAGAAGTAGATCGCCAGTTCGCCGTCCGTGTCTGGATCAAACGCCTTCACCGTGCCGCTGAAAACCGGTGTCTCGTCCAGTTTCAGCCTGGCCGCCGTCTCCTTGTAATGCCGGTGGATGCGGAAGAATACCCGCACCAGCGCCGGGATCAGCAGCACAATGAACCACGCCCCATGTGTGAACTTCGTGACGATGAACACAATCATGACGACGAACGTCGCGATTGCGCCTGTGCCAGAGATAAACAGCTTGATGTACCATGTCGGATCATAGGTGATCTTGGTTTCCAGCCCATACGTGAACTCACCCGGTTTCAGCCGCCCCGCCCGCCAGAAGCGCCGCGTCATCCCCGTCTGGCTGATGGTGAAGCCCAGAAACACCCCGATTGCGTACAGCGGAATCAGGTTCGTCACGATAGCGCCCGTTATGATCACCAGCACGATTGAACTGACAGACAGCGTCAGAATCCCCCACGTAAAAACCAGACGCCGCCCGCGATACGTCAGTTGGCGCGGCAGGAAGCCATCCCCGCTGTGCAGCGCCGCCAGTTGCGGGAAGTCTGCAAACGGCGTGTTGGCCGCCATAAACAACACCGCAAATGCCCCGGCAATCGTCAGCACATACCCCAGGTACCCCAGCCCCTCTGTGCCATAAATGGTACGCGCGATCTGGCTGATGACCGTTTCGTGATGTGAAGGCACTGCCTGAATCGCATTGGCCAGCAGCGTGATGCTCATAAACAGCGTAATCAGGATGACCGCCATCGCCACCAGCGTGTTTGCGGCGTTGCGCGCGCGCGGCTGCCGGAAGAGCTGTGTATCGTTCGAGATCGCCTCAATCCCGGTCAGGGCGGTGCAGCCAGACGAAAACGCCCGCAGCAGCAGCAGAATCAGCACCCCGTTCGCCAGCGGGTCCGCCAGCGCTGCCTCTGCGTGGATCGATTCTACCCCCGTAACCACGCCCAGGCTGCCCGTTGCCAGCCTGAAGAAACCGATGAGCAGTGTCAGCCCCATCATCCCCAGGAAGAAATAGGTGGGGATGGCGAACAGCCTCGCGCTCTCTTTAACCCCGCGCAGGTTGACGATGGTCATAAACACGATCACGCCCACTGTGATGTGAACGCGCATCGGGGCCAGCTCCGGCGCAACGCTCAGCACATTCGCCACACCCGCACTGATGCTGACCGCCACCGTCAGAATATAATCGGTCAGCAGCGCCGCGCCGGTTACCTGCGCCAGCTCCTCGCCGAGGTTTTCTTTCGCCACGCGATACCCGCCGCCACCCGCCGGATTCGAGAATATGGTCTGGCGGTAGCTGATCGTCACAATCGCAATCAGCAGCGAAATCGCCATCGCAATCGGGATTGAGACCTGCATACCTGTGAAACCGGCAAACGTCAGCCCGGCCACCGACACTGAACCGAGGATGATGAGGATTTCTTCGGTCGCATAAGCCACCGACGACAGCGCATCGCTGGCCAGCACCGCCAGCGCCACAAAATTGGGTGCGGTCTGATGTTTGATTTCTGCTGTCTGTAATCGTTTCCCCAGCAGGATTTCTGCGAACCGTTCCCGTACATCATACACAGACATAGATTATCCCTGAGACAGTTGTCTCGCTCTTGGACTTATCAACCACTCATGCTAGCAGAGACGTATCAGGCACTTATCAGGAAGGGCGCGCCTGGCATCAGGAAACTATCAAGATCGCGCTGCCCCTATTTCGCCGCCGAAGTCCAATGCACCGCTGCCAGCCGTTCCGGGCTGTCTTCTGCACTCCCCACGGTTTCCAGCGTGAAGAACTGCCGCTGCTGCCCCTCAAGCTGCCTGCGCATGTGCCATGTCTGAAACCTGCGCCATAATGCCGTCAGCGGCAGCGGCTGCTGCGGCAGTTGGGCAAAGACGGCCACCGCGTCCAGGGCTTCGGCAGCCTGCACGATCATCTCTGCCAGCGACACATACTGCACCGGCTGCACAATAACCTCAGCGCCGTAATCTTCGGCGACTGCCGCATACTCCAGCAGCGCATCCGCTTCTGCCCGCGCAGGCGCGTGAATACCCGCTGCCGTGCCCAGCAGCCCGGGGTTAAGCGCCGGAATCATACGCAGCAGCACCAGCGGCGTGTGGGTGCTGCGTGCCATCGCGCTTGCCAGATGCACCGCGCGCATCGTCCAGCGCGCGTCACCAACCGTACAAACCACAATCGGTCTCATCGAAGTTTTCCTGACGATGTTCTGAATGCACTATCTTCAGTGTAAGCCTGGCAGCGTCAGGAAGAGGACAAGGCAGAGGGGGAGTCGCGTAAAGGCTTTGTCAGGATCCGTCTTCGCCGCTGACGAACCGGTTGCCGATGCCCGGCTCATTCAGGATATAACGCACATT
>CAZQIJ010000130.1:0-10573 GCA_964592955.1 uncultured Anaerolineaceae bacterium | reverse complement strand
ATGATGGGCACACCGGCCTGATGGTCGAGCTTGGTACGGATTTTGTCTTGCGCGAAGCGTGTGATGTCCTGGCGCTTGACGTTAAGCTCCTGCAGGCGCTGTGCCCAGGGCGCGGCGGCCTCCAGCGTGGGCGCAGACAGCAGGTAATAGGCAAGCATGGCGTCGTCCAGGCGTCCGGCGGCATTGATGCGCGGCCCGATGCCGAAGCCGATCACACCGGCGTTCACCGCACCCGGACGCACCCCGATGACATCCAGCAGCGCACGCACCCCCGGACGTTGTGCGGAATTGATGCCCTGAAGCCCCTTGCGGACGAGGGCGCGGTTTTCCAGACGGTTGAGGGGCATAAGGTCGGCAACGGTGCCGATGGCAACGAGATCAACCAGCATATCGAGCTCGAGCTTCTTCTGCCCGCGCTTGCTGTTCTGGTTGTGGGCCATCAGCAGCGCCTCGGCCACTTTAAACGCCACACCCACGCCCGCCAGCATGTCTTCCGGGTAGCCTTCACGTTTGGGATTCACGACCGCGTAGGCGTCGGGGAGATCCGGGCCGAGCGAGTGATGATCGGTAATGATGACATCCAGGCCAACCGCTTTGGCGTCTTCGACTTCCTGTACAGAGCGGATACCGCAATCGACGGTGATCACGAGCCGCACGCCCTCCCTGGCCATCTTTTCCAGTGCGGGACTGTTCAGCCCGTACCCTTCATCGACACGATGCGGGATGTAGGGGCGAACGTCCGCGCCGAGCGCCTTAAGCGTTTGCACGAGAAGCGTGGTGGAAGTAACCCCGTCGGCGTCAAAATCGCCATAGACGACAATCGGCTCGCTGCCGCGCAGCGCCTGCCGCACCCGCGCCACCAGCCTGTGCATGTCTTTCAGTTGATACGGGTTGTGCGACATATCGCGCGTATACACAAACCGGTAGGCGTCTTCCGGGTCGGTAAAGCCCCGGTTATAGAGCACCTGTGCCATGATGGGGCCGATACCCCGGTACTGCCGCAGATGTCCCGCAGGCGCTTCAGGAGCAACCAGCCAGCGTTTGGTTAAACTTACAGCCATAATCCACTTACTTCGCCAGTATTTATCGAGTCGATGGTAACATGCTGCGCAGACGTACACAAGTCGCGGCTGAGATGCGCGGTGTATTCGGAAACGGGGGGCGAAAATCCAGGAGCAGCCCGGCAGCGGCGTGCCGTGCCCCGTGCCGGACGCCGCGCTTTGTTTGAGCGTGAAGCCCGCATCCGCACTTTTGTGATCGGTTTCTTAACAGATCCATCGCAGGAACTCAACGGTCCGGTTGAACATTGTAATGTTTCTGGTCTATAATCTGCATCAGCGTGTACTGAAACAACCGAACAGGCAGGTGCTATGGAGCTACCGTACCATCTTAAGACCCTGGAACCTCTCCCCAGTGCGCTGGACATTCTGCGCTTTCTGGGTGAACGCGGTACCCCCGCCGATGTAGACGAGATCTGCGATGGGCTGGATATTACCGAACGCCGCTTCAGCAAGGCTATTCGCCGCCTGGTCACCAAAGGCTATGTGCAGATGGATGGCGATATGATCTACCGACTGTCGCCGCAGGGGCGCGAAGCGGTGACGGAACTGGCAGAATTTGATGCGGCGAATCCGGGTCACGGGTTGCACGACAGCGACAGCGGCGGCGAAACCGTCGTGCGCCAGTTGGTTGTGGCGCTGCCGCGCGTGGTGATGCCCGGCTACAGCATCCCGGTGGTGGTGGGGATGAACGGCGCGGACAACGGGCAGCCGCTGAGCACCCCGGCAGACATGGTGCTGCGCCTTTCCGTCATCAACGGCGAACCAGGCAAACCCCAGGAAAAGACCTTTCAGGTGGGCAACGAACCCGCATCGCAGGTGTTTAGCATAGTGCCGGGTGCGTTCGACCGTATTCGTGTGCGTGTGCAGGTCTTCCAGCTTGGCCCCAACCCGGACGATATCAACGTGGCGGGGGGTATGTATGTGGATGTGGACGTTGCGCAGCACGGCAGCAGCGACCTCGTGGCGTATGGTACAGAATTGAATATCCAGGTCTTAGAGTAGGATTTCGTATGTCAGAAGAGTTATCGATTCGCTATCCCCGGCGGATATTGCTGCGCCGGGCGATGAAAACGGTGGGGCGGCTGGTAAGCACGATCCTGACCCGCTCTCAGGTGACAGGTTTAGAGAATTACCCCAAACGCGGCCCGCTCATTATGGTGGGAAACCACGCCGCGTTTATGGAAGTGGCGATGATGGCGCTGCATGCGCCGTACCCGGCAGAGCTGATGGGCGCGGGGGATATTCCGCTGGATCCGCGCTACCACTGGCTGGCGGATATGTATGGGTTCATCCGCATTCGGCGCGGCAGCATGGATCGTGAAGGGCTGAACCTCGCGCTGGACATTCTGAAACAGGACGGCGTGCTGGGGTTGTTCCCGGAAGGCGGCACGTGGGAGACGACGCTGCGGCAGGCGCGCACCGGCGTCGCCTGGCTGAGCAGCAAGGCCAACGCCCCGGTGCTGCCGATTGGCTTCTGGGGGATCGAAGGCGCGTTGACCCGGATCGGCCAGCTTAAGCGTCCGCGCGTCAACATGAATATTGGCCGCCTGATTCCGCCCATCAGGGTGGATGTGCCCGGCAAAACACGCAAACAGGCCCTGGCAGAGGGCGCGAACCTCATCATGGAACGCATCACAGACCTGATCCCGGAAGACGAACGCCGGACTGTGGCGCAGAATTACGTGGGCGAAACCTTTGACTTCCAGATGATCGCCACCCATGCGGACGGCACGCCGCTGGAGATCCCGGCGGCGCACGACATCGTCCATAAGCAGAGCCTCAGCAAGTTCTTTCACCGCCCGGTGCTGATGGATGTGTTTATCCGCAACCTGCGGATGCCGGTGCGCGTGCTGAACCGCATCAAGGAGAAGCATTCTCCGGCGGCAATCGCCGAGGCCGCACAGATGATCCTGGATTACCTCCACACGAACCCGTATTTCTTTGATTACCGCTTTGGGCCAGACAAAGGCGCAGAGATGGAGTCTGGCATCCGGGAGCTGCGCGATGTGGCGCGCTGGCTGGCAGACCAGTTTCCCGGTGTACGGCTGCAACTGCGGCCCATCCGGCGCTATACCCTGATCGACACGATGCAGGAAGTGGTCGAAGAAGAACCACCGGCAGTGCCAGAAATTTAGGCAGTTCCAGGTAAACAGACCCTCACCTGGTGGGGGCGGGGCAGTATCCCCGCCCGCCGGGTGACCCTGTGGGGGCATGCCAGCCCCCCAACCGGGTATCAACAGAAGGCGCGCGGCCTATTCGATGCGCACGCCCTCGAACATGTCGTTTTCGTCTATGCGCGCGTGTGTGGGTTCCGGGTAAACGCGGGTGAACGTCTGGTAGGGCGAGAAGTAGCGGCGCAGGCTGCGCGGGAACCATCCTCCCCTGCCCCCGCCCTGGCTTTTGTGGCACGCCCCGGCTTCGTCCCAGATGCCGTAATAGCGGCTGATATGCACGCGGGTGTGCGCCGGTTCGATGTAATCCAGGATGGCCTGAATGTCGATATCCTGGTTGGTGCCCATGCGGCGCGGGTCCTGGCCACGCAGCCGCATCATGAGGATGCCCATCCGGATGAGCAGCGCCGGAATGCTGCTATAGTAGAGTTTCTGCGGCTGGCAGGCCGGCTGCCCGGTGTTGTAGGTGGGGTCCCCAGCCAGCGTAAAGGCGCGCGTGGTGGCGGCCTGAATGGCGATATGATCCGGGTGGCCATAGCCGCCATACTTGTTAAAGGTGATGATGACCTGCGGCTGCACATCGCGGATCACCTCTACCACCCTTCGCGTGACATCGTCTGGATGGTTGTGCCAGTTGTACCACAGGCAGGCCGGGTCCTCGTTGAATGCGGATTTCATCATGCCGCTGTCGCGGTAGCCGAACTTAAAGACCTCTTTGAGGCCGAGCACCTTTGCCGCGCACTCCAGCTCGGCCAAACGCACCTCGGTCACAGAGTTAAAGCCGTTCATGTGTTCCGGCGCGATGGTGCCCACATCCCCGTTCGTCGCGCAGATGAGGTAGACCTCTACGCCTTCTGCCACATATTTGCCGATAAGCGCCCCCAACCCGAAGCTTTCGTCGTCTGGGTGCGCATAGGCGATTAAGAGCCTGCGATTTGCCATATATGTCCTCTGAAAAAGTTAAGACGGTCTAACGGTCTGCGTGCGCTGTACCACCACGTAATAGAGGAGCGCGATGCACGTCAGCGCCGCCATTAGCCCGGCGGTGACCGCGAAAAGCCCCGCGATTCCGAAAGCGCTGCGCACGGGCTGGCTGATCACTGGCGAAATGAACTGGCCGAGAAAGATGGACGTGGTATAGCCGCCCACCACCCGCCCGCGGATGGCCGACGGCGTTTCGCTGGCGAGCCAGCCGTTGAGGTGCGGAACCATAAGCCCCAGCCCCAGGCCGATGAGCGGCAGCCCCACCAGCAGCACCGGCCACGTTTGCGCCGCGCTGGTGATGACGAAACCGATTCCGGTAAAGACGAATGTGCCAGTGACGAGCGTGAAATGGCTGAAACGCCTGCCTAACTTCCCGGCCTGCATGGCGGTCACAGAATAGGCCAGGGACAGCCACGCGATGGCAAGCCCGCTGGCGGATGCGGTGCCGCCGATGCTTTGCTCAATGTGAAACGGCAGATGGATGGGAACCACGTTGAACACGGCCTGGATCAGCGTGAGGCTTGCATAGACGAACAGCATCAGCCGCACAGGCGCGCGCACCCGCAGCGTCTCGCCGGGTTCGGCCACAACCGGACGCGTGCGGTCTGGTTCCACCAGTGTAATGACGATGAGCGGGATCAGCGCGAAGGCTCCCGCATAGACGAAAAACAGCGCCCGCCAGTGGATATCTGCCAGCACGCCGCCCAACCCCAGGAAGACCGAGCCGCCCAGCCCCATGAAGGCGGACTGAAACCCCAGGAATTCTGTGCGCGCGCTTCCGGTGTAGTAATCGGTAATCAGCGTCGTTACGCTGGTGGTGATCCCTGCCACAGCCAGCCCCAGGAAGGCGCGCCCCACCAGCAGCAGGAAGATGCTGGGGGCCACCAGCCCGGTGCTGCCAGCCAGCGCATACAGCGTGACGGCGGCCACCAGCATCCGCTTACGGCCAAAGCGATCCAGAAGAACGCCGACCAGCGGCGCGCCCAGGACGATGAACAGCGCAGGGAGGGTGAGCACCAGCGAGGTTAACAGGTCGATGTTGGGGGTATCGGCAAAGACGCGGTGAATTTCCGGGAGCGCAGGAGCCGCCGCCGCACCCGCCATCACCGTAAGGGTGCTGGTGAGCAGCAGTGTGGATTTAAGCGCGCGGTGATCCGGCGTATACAGGCGAACAGCGGTAGATGCCATAAAGGTGACTTTCTGAGTGATACTCGGAGTCCAGACCCGGTGACGCAGCCTTTTCTTACCGCGCGTACAGCGCGGTCAGGCTGCCCTCATCCGGCGGCGGTAATCGTGTTAAGATTGTAACTTCCAGTATAGCCGAGAAAGCGGTCGCACAGAAAGGATCACGCGTTTTGAGGACCATCAGAGCCTTTATCTTTGACCTGGACGGTGTCATTACCGACACCGCCGAACTCCATTACCAGGCGTGGCAGCAACTGGCGCAGGAAGAAAACCTGCCCTTCAGCCGGGAGATTAATGACCATTTGCGCGGGCTTTCGCGGCGAGACAGCCTGCTGCGCATTTTGAACGCGCGCGCCGTAGAAGAAGCCGTTATGGAAACCTGGATGGCGCGCAAGAACGACTACTATCTGGCATTGATGGAGAAGATGACGGCTGCCGATATCCTGCCCGGAACCGCCGACCTGCTGCAGGAGGCGCGCGCGGCGGGGATTAAGATCGCGCTGGGATCTGCCAGCAAGAACGCCCGCGCGGTGCTGCAACGTCTGGGGTTGGCGTCGTTGTTCGACGCGGTGGGCGATGGCTACAGCGTGGTGAACTCTAAGCCTGCGCCTGACCTGTTTGTGTGGGTGGCGGGGCGGTTGGATGTTAGCCCGGCAGAGACGGTGGTCTTTGAGGACGCGACGGCTGGGGTCGCGGCGGCGCTGGCCGGTGGTTTCTACGTCGTGGGGATCGGCAGCGCAGACGTAAGCCGCGCCCACCTGACGTTTCCCACGATGGCCGATGTGACGGTGGCAAACGTTATGGATGGCCTCGCAGCCCGGAAGACTGGCGGATAACGAGGCGTGGCGGCAGCAGCACGTGGCGCTGTGCCAGCGGTTGGTTATTCAGCGTGGCCTGTAGCATTTCGATGAGCGTCTGGCTGATTTCCGGCAGGGGCTGGCGCAGGGTCGTCAGCGGCGGGTGAACGTACTGGCCGAAGGGGGCGTCGTCGAAGCCGATGACCGAAAGCGTTTGCCCGGCGGTAAGCCCCCACGCCTCTGCCGCCGTGATGACGCCGATGGCGGTGAGGTCGCTGACGGCGATAATGGCGGTGGGCCACTGCTCCCGCGGCAGGCTGCACAACTGCGCCAGCGCCTGGTGCCCGGCATGCAGGCTGTGTTCGCCGCGCACCAGGTACTCGCTGCGAAATGGGATCCCGGCCTGCTCCAGACCGGCGTAATAGCCAGCGACGCGAAATTCCCCGCTGATGGATTCTTCTGGCCACGCGATCATGGCGATGCGTTCGTGGCCGCAGCGCGCCAGATAATCGACCGCGTCCCGCACGCCCTGTGTGCCATCGGTATCCACCCAGGGGAAATCCCAGCGGGGATCTGTGCGGCCAAAGGACACAAACGGAAATTTACGCTCCAGCAGAAACTGAATGCGCGGGTCATCCACCTCGGTACTGGCCAGCACGAACGCATCCACACGGCTGCTGTTGATGAGGTCTTCGTAAACGGGGATGGGATCGTCTGAAGGGTAGGTAAAGGTGAGCAGATGGTACCCGGCTGCCTCTGCCGCCTGCGCCAGATGAAACATGAACAGATCCAGCACCGAATGGACCATATCCGCAGGGGACGAGTGCCAGGCATAACCGATGAGGCGGCTCTGGCTGGATTTCAGGTTGCGGGCGGTGACGTTGGGCACATAGCCGATGCGGCGGGCGACTGCCGAAACGTGCTGGAAGGTTTCTTCGCTCACCATCGACGTCTTGCCATTCAGCACATACGAAACGGTTGCGATGGAGACCCCTGCTTCTCTGGCGACATCTTTAATTGTGGGCATAGCGGCTCTCAGGCTTCATCAGTTTGCGCGTCAATAATAACAGAGACGTTCAGTCTGTCCAGTGCTGCCCCGGTGGCAATGACGGCCAGCGTGCTGAACGTCAGCAGCAGCCACGCGGCCACCAGCACGCTGCTTAGCACCACCACCAGCGTCACGCCCAGGGCAATTACCAGGCTGAACGCGGGATTAAGCCACAGCATCAGCACAGCGTTGCGCAGCGCGCCCCACAGGGTGGGCGTTTGCATATGGTAGAAGATGGGCCACAGGTAGAGCTGTATCATCAGCCACAGCACGATGGCCGCCAGCCATAGCACGCGCAGGCCCAGGGTTAGGGCATCCACCGCCGGATAACTGGCAAGGTTAGAGAAGTTGACCCCCAGAATGAGGACGTTGGCGGCGAACAGCAGCGCGCCGCGCCCCAGGTTCTCGCGGAAACCCTGCCAGTACGCATCCAAACCGGTGGAGCGCTGGGTGTGGGCCTGATAGCTGAGGCACACCAGACCAGCCCAGGCAGCGGGCGCAGTGACCAGCGGCAGCATACACACCACTGCTGCAAGGTTCGCCCAGATGTAAAGGTAACCGCGCAGATTGATGTGGCGCAGCGCGCGCCACAAAACACGAAATCCGTTCGTCATCGCACCCACTGTTGTTGTGCCTGCATTGATGGTGGCCACAGGTATTGTGGCCACACCACACCTGCTTTCGGTTGCTTTAACCCTTCAGCCCGGAATACGTCACGCCTTCCACGAAATAGCGCTGGAACATGAAGAACAGCAGCGCCATAGGGATGGTGGTGAAAACCGCCCCGGCAAGGAAGGTGTTCCATTCCAGCGTTTCCCCAAACTGGCCGCGCAGTTGCGCCAGCCCCAGCGGCAGATTCCATAAGTCTGGTGTGCCGCCGATGATAATGAGCACGTCCATGAAGTTGTTCCACATCCCCTGAAAGCTGAAGATGGTGAGGGCGGTGAGGGCGGGGGTGGCCATGGGCAGCACCACGCGGAAAAACATCTGGAAGCGGTTGGCACCGTCCACCATCGCGGCCTCTTCGATTTCCAGCGGGATAGACTCGAAGAACTGCTTCATCAGGAAGACGCCGAACGCGTCTGCCGCCAGCGAAATAACGACGCCCTGAAACGTGCCCAGCATGCCCAACTGGCGCAGGATGATGAAGCGCGGAATCAGCAGGACGATGGCCGGAATCATCAGCGTGCCCAGGATGATGAAGAAAACCAGGCGGCTGCCGGGAAATTTGATGCGGGCCAGCGCATAGCCCGCCAGCGAATCGAACAGCAGACGCAGCAGCGTGACGGACAGCGCAAACAGCACGGTGTTGCGAAACCAGATGCCGAGGTCATAGGCCAGCACCTCGTTGTAGCCTTCCAGCGTGGGGCGGAAGGTGAGGCCGCTGGTGACTTCTTCGGCGGTCAGGGTGCGCCCGTCTGCGCGGCAGTCATAGAACGCCAGCGCAGACGGAATAAACGCCTCTGGCACATCGCGCGTGGCAGGCAGACACTTGAACGAGTTTGCGAGGGTGAGCACGAACGGCACCGTTTGGATGAGCGCGAACAGCACCAGAAACCCGATGCCGATGATGGCCAGCAGCGGGCGCAGCGGAAGGGCGCGCGCAGCAGACGCGGGCGGGGTGTTTGGTGTGCCGGGTAGGGGATTTGCCTGTACAGCCATAAGTCTGCTCCTAAATATTGGCGGTCTCGCGGGTGATGCGCCGCTGGATCAGCGTAAAGACGAAGATGATGGCGAAGAGGATCAGCGCGGTGGCCGCCGCCAGCCCCATCTGCGAGTTGTTAAAGCCGTTGGAATAGACGATATAGGCGATGGTGAGCGTCGTTTTCGCCGGGCCGCCGCTGGAGATGACGAAGATCTGGTCGAAGACCTGAAACGTCCCGATGAGGCCCAGCGTCACTACGAAGAAAGTGGTGGGGGCCAGCAGCGGCACGGTAATCAGGCGGAACTGCTGCAGGCCCGTCGCGCCGTCGATGGCGGCGGCCTCGTAAACCTGGCCAGGGATGCCCTGCAGCGCTGCCAGATAGATGACCATGAGCGTGCCGACGGTGGTCCAGGTGTTAAGGATCATGATGGTGAGCATGGTCACACTGGGGCCGCTTAGCCACTCCCACGCCGAAATGCCCAGAATGCGCGTCCCGGCCCAGTCTCCCACGGTGGTGCGGGTAACGCCGAACAGTCCCAGGAAGTTGTGAAGCACCCCATTGGGATCATCCAGCCATGTGACGCTTTGGAAGTTCGGGAAGATGCTGCCGATCACAGTATTGACGATGCCGCCCTGGGTGAACATCCACATGAAGATGATGGAGATGACCACCGAAGAGGTAATTGACGGAAAATAGAAGGCGGTGCGGAAGATCCCCTTGCCCCGCAGCCAGCGCTGGTTAACGATAACGGCCAGCACCAGCGCCAGCACGGTTTGCGCGGGCACCACCCCCAGGACGAAATAAACCGTGTTTTTAAGCGAAATGAAGAAATCTGTTTGCCGGATGCCGCTTTCAACCAACAAATCGCCATAATTTTCCAGGCCAACAAAGTCGTAGGCCTGATCCAGGCCGTTATCGATACGGGCTTCGTTTTCAGCCTCCACCTGTTCGGCCAGGCGGGGATCCGCCAGCATGTCGAGCTGACGCGGGCGCACATTGCCATCGCGGCCCGGCACCAGGGCTTCGACCGGCGCAAGAACAACGCCGCGTGCGGGCACGGTCACGGCCTCGGTGACCTGGTAAACGGTCGGTTCATCGCCGCCCGTCTGGATCTGCGTGCCCACCGGGATCTCGACAGGCGCGTCACTAAGGCTGGTGAAGGTCACTTCGCCGAAGGCGGCGCGGGCCTGCTGCGCCAGCGGGGTGATGCCGTTCCAGTCTGTAAGGCTGATGTAGATGGCGAAGAAGATGGGGATGATGAGAAACAGCACAAAGATGCCCATTGCCGGGGCCATAAAAAGATAGCCCGCGACAGCGTCTGAACGGCGTTTATCCGTCATCGTCTTGGGTTGTGGCTGAGCTGCCATAGAGGTCTCCTTGAATTTGGGGCCGGTCAGCGGGCAGAGGGACCGGCCGCTGTAGGTGCAGGAAGGGCGACCCAGGCGGATCGTATGACCCGCTGAGCCGCCCGCAAGCTGCTGGTGATGCTGCTGATGATGAGAGCGCCTGCAGATTACGTGCGCAGGCGCTCTGTGCGCAGGCGATTACTGCTCCATCAGGCTTTCGGCCACAGTCACCGCTTCGTTGATGATGTCCTCGGCGGTCGCCTGGCCACCAAAGGCGCGCTGGAGACCGGCGTTGAAGGCATCGGTGAAGGGCTGGAAGCCGACCGGCAGCACCC
>CAZQIJ010000129.1:5755-10600 GCA_964592955.1 uncultured Anaerolineaceae bacterium | reverse complement strand
GTGTGCGCATCCTCAGCATGGGTATCGAGGAAATCACAGATAATCAGGGCTATTTACAGGCGATGGCTGCGCCACAGATCGCCGCGGTTAAGCGCGATGCGAAGATTGCGGAAGCAGAAGCAACGCGCGCCGCTCGTGTTAAGGCTGCGCAGGCAGCCCTGGAAGGCGAACAGGCTGAGCTTGAAGCGCAGCGCGAAATTCTGGCGCAGCGCGAAGCGCTTCAGCTTCGTGAGGTTGAGGTTACCAAACGTGTGAGCATCGACCAGGCAGCGGCAGACCAGGAAGTGCAGCAGAAACGCGCGCTGGCGGTTGAGCAGCAGCAGGAAGCCGAGGTGTTGGTCCCGGCACGCGCCACACGCCAGGCCATCGAGATCAAGGCCGAAGCCGAACGCCGCCGCATCGAAATCGAAGCCGAAGCGGAGCGCAACCGTACCACGATCGCGGCTGACGCGCAGGCCCAGGCCACGCGCAAACGCGCTGAGGCAGACGCGGAAGCAATCGAGAAACGCGGCCGCGCAGACGCCATCACCATGGAAGCGATGAAGAAGGCCGAAGCCGAAGGCCAGAAGGCAGAGGCGGACGGTGTGCGTGCCCGTTTGCTGGCCGAAGCGGAGGGTGAGAAAGCCAAGCTGCTGGCAGAGGCCGAGGGCCGCCGCGAACTGGCGGCAGCCTCTGCGGCTGAAAACGCCATCAACCTGCGCCAGTACGTGATCGAACAGGTGATGAAGGCAGACATTGCTAAGGTAGAAGCGATTGCCAAAGCGCTGGCTGGTCTTGGGGGTAACGTGCGCGTCGTGCAGTTTGGCGGCAGCATGGGCGGCAACGGCAACGGCGACGGCGCAAACGGAAACAGCTTCCTGAATATGCTGATGTCGATCCCGGAAGTGGCCGAGGTTTTCCGCACGAAGGTTGAGACGTTGAGCGGGGAAGACTTCGACAAAACGATCCAACGCCTGGCGAAAACCTTCAACATTCTGCGCAGCATGGATGAAGGTTCTTCAGGCGGAGACGGTTCAGTGAGTATTCAGCCTGAGTCCGGGCAATCGCCCGAACTCCCGCCCCTCCCATGAGGCGCGCTGGGGCGAGGGGTGGCAAGCGCCCCTTGTTTCCGGGTAACGCCGCCCGGTTTCCTTAACATGCGTTCAGTGTGTAATGATTCTGTGAGGATTGAGCGTTATAATAGAGGGGTGTAAAGGGTAAAGGACTAAACGATGAGCGTACTGGATAACATTTTGGGCCGTCGCAATGATGAAGAAGAAATGCGCCGTTCGGGACGTCTGCCTCCAGGACAATCACTGACACAGCGTTTTCCGGTACTGACGTATGGCCCCATTCCGAAATTCAACGAGGCCACCTGGGATCTGCGTGTCTTCGGTGCCGTAGATAACGAAATGCGCTGGACATGGCAGGACTTCCAGAAGCTGCCAACGGTGCAGGTCACGGTCGATATCCACTGCGTGACCCGTTGGAGCAAGTTCGATATGCTGTGGGAAGGCGTGCAGTTCAGTGAATTCGTCAAACTGTTCGGCGTGAAGCCTGAAGCCAAACATGTCATTGCGCACTGCGACTATGGGTACACAACCAACGTGCCGCTGGAAGATATGATGCGGCAGAATGTGCTGCTGGCTTATAAGGTTGATGGGCAGCTCCTCGAACCGGATCACGGTTTCCCGGTGCGCACGCTGGTACCGCATCTCTACTTCTGGAAAAGCGCGAAATTCCTGCGCGCTCTGGAATTCAGCCCGGTCGATAAACCCGGCTTCTGGGAGAATGCAGGCTACCACAACTATGGCGATCCCTTCCGCGAGGAACGCTATGGACGGCGCGGGTTCTTCTAAACCGCCCTCTGCAGCGCAGGCTGCGGCGGTGCCACACGGTAACACCCGGTCACCAAACAAAGACCGCATCAGTGCATGATGCGGTCTTTTCTATGCGTGGGGTGCAGAACTGCTCAGATCAGCATTCGCTGTAACCGCAGGTCAGGCATTTGCGACAGCCTTCTGCGCGCACCAGCGAAATCGTGGCGCATGACGGGCACAGATCCGCACCGCTGAAAACTGAGAGCTGCTGCTGTGGCGATGCGCTTTCGGGCAGCAGTTGGGGCTGCTGCGGCTTAGGTTCCGCGAATGTGCCGTTCATGGGCAGCGTAAGCTGCTGAACGACGCTGGCCGGGAAGTAGGTTTCTTCCAGCGCACGCGCCACCGCATCTGGCAGCGACATCACGCGCGTCATGCCAAAGCCAATAGAGCGCGAGCCGCCGATATCGCGCAGTTGCTCGATAATCAGCCTGAGCATTTCCAGACGGTTATGCGGGTCGGTGGTACGCAGTGAGAGCGAAATCATGCGCCCCAGACCTTCGGCATCGGCCTGAAGATCACTGCCCGCCTTCCCCGGCGCGGTGATGAAAACCTCAAATGGATAGTCGTGTTCGTCCGAATTCATCGTGATGTAGGCAGTCCCAAAGGGTGTTTGCGTGGTCATGGTGACCCCCTTCAGGCGCTTGGGGCGAGGATAAACGCGGTGCGGCGTGGCCACCTGTGCAACAGCCTTTTCTGCCTTCGTTTCCTTAGCCTGTTCCGCTTTGTCCTCGGCCTTGCCGTTCTTGCGATCCAGTTCGCTTTCGGCGCGCTCGTCACCCTTCAGCATCAGCACCTGTTCATCGCGGCTGCCATCACGGTAAATCGTCCCGCCCTTACAGCCAACATCATACATATATTCATACAGGTCTTTGACCTGTTCGACGGTGTAATGATTGGGCACGTTCGAGGTCTTGCTGATGGCGCTGTCGATCCAGCGCTGGAACGCGCCCTGCACCTTAACGTGTTCTTCCGGTGTCAGTTCCATCGCGGTGACGAAATGGCTGGGGAGTTTGTCTGCGCCAGGATTGGCGGCAAACCAGTCACGCACCAGCGAGACCTGTTCTTCGTGCAGCCCCAGGCGGCTCTTGCGGTAGTAGCTCCAGGAAAAGAACGGTTCGATTCCTGTGCTGGTGTTAACAAGGGTGCCGGTGGTGCCGGTGGGGGCCTGAGTTAGCAGGGTAACGTTGCGAATACCATTCTGGCGGATGGCGGCGCGCACCTCCTCTGGCATCACCTGCAGGAAACCGCTTTCGAGGAACTTTTCGGCATCAAACGCGCCGAAACTTCCTTTTTCGGTCGCGATGGCGCTGGACATCGTATACGCTTCTACGGCAATAAACTTATACAGCTTCTCGATGAACGTCACAGACTCATCGCTGCCATAACGAATGCCCAGTCTGATCATCAGTTCGGCCACGCCCATCGTCCCCAGGCCCACACGGCGCTCTGCGAGCTGAACTCTGGCGTTCTCCTCAAAGAAATACGGCGTGCTGTCGATGACGTTATCCAGGAAGCGCACGGCATAGCGCACGGCCTCTCCCAACATGTCCCAGGCCACATCTTGCCGGGTTTCATCGTAGAATTTGGCCAGGTTAAGCGCGCCCAGGTTACAGACCGAGTATGCACCCAGCGGCTGCTCGCCGCACGGATTGGTCGCAATCAGCGGGTTAAAGTACCAACTGTTGGCCATCTTGTTGCTGCGCTCACGGAACCAGACACCGGGTTCGGCGCTGGCCCATGCGCTTTCGATAATGGCATGCCACAGTTCGCGCGCCTTGATTGTCCGGTAGCGATTGACCCTGCGCCCCATGGCCACCCAGGTTTCCATGTCGCCATCCCACAGGGTGTCGTAGTCCGGGTCGCTGGTATCGGGAAACATCAGATCCCAGTCACCATCCGCCTTAACCTGTGCCATGAACTTGTCGCTGATGCCCACGCTGATGTTGGCATTGGTGATCTTCCCGGCCTGACGCTTGGAATTCACGAACTCAAAGACATCGGGGTGCCAGTCATTCAGGATGAGCATCAGCGCACCCCGGCGTGACCCCCCCTGTTCAATCAGCCCAGTCACGAAGCTGTAGAGCGCCCCCCAGGAGACCGAACCGCTGGAGCGTCCGTTCACACCTTTTACGTAGGCATGACGTGGCCGCAGCGTAGAGAGATTGATCCCAACCCCACCCCCGCGCGACATGATTTCGGTCATCTGGCCGAGCGTGGTAATGATCCCGTCGCGGCTGTCGCCCTTCATAGGGATCACATAGCAGTTATAGTAGGTGAGCTGCTGATCGGTGCCGGCCCCGGTCAGGATACGCCCACCGGGAACAAACTTCCAGCCGTCCAACAGCCAGCGGAAGTGCTTCGCCCATGTTTCCCGCGCGTCTTCACTGGTTTCGGCAGCGGCAATGCCTGCGGCAACACGATCCATCATCTGGGCCGGGTCGGTTTCCAGCGGCTTATCGACGTGTTCAATATCGCGCGTGACCACCGTACCATCGAGGAGTTCGACGGTCACCCGAGGGAGAGTCATTTCTGTAACTTTTCCAATTTCGCGCTGACCAGTAGCCGAGTCCACGACAACGATCACTGTATCGCCGAGTGCCAGGGTTTTGCGCGTCATGTCTTTCTGGGCATAACGATCCAGGAATATCTTGTAGCCAAGTTCGTGAAGGGCGTTCTGCCCGGCAGCCCTGGATTGAACCATGTGAGGGTAACCTCCTGAAAAATAGGAATTCGAAAGCAAAGGGTGCTGCAAACACCCTTAATAGAACAGTCCTTTTCGTGTTGATAGGGTTTATAGACTATGAAACCCCGTGTAGGAGTCCTGCGGGGTTTCAGCAAACCACATGTCTATCACTTTTATATCACACTTAAACGGTCCCTGTCCAATTAAAATCGGGTAGCGTTAAGTTCAGAACAGGTTTGAGGGGGTTACAAAACTCTCACCTCGTGTGCCTGGCCTCAGGGCATTGTCGCCTGAGGCAGCGTA
>CAZQIJ010000129.1:0-5655 GCA_964592955.1 uncultured Anaerolineaceae bacterium | reverse complement strand
GCCTCAGGGCATTGTCGCCTGAGGCAGCGTAAGGAGATAGCTGACCAGTGCCTCGATATCTTCCAGCGAAGTCTCGCGGATGAGCTGGTGTTCACCTGGGATGACAAATACATCGTGCAGGGTGGCTGCACGGCCATCGTGCAGGTAAGGTTCACTCAGCCACAGCCAGCGCAGGGTAGGGGTAACGAATTCCCCACCGGTACCCACATCGTGAAGCTGACCATCAGAAAGTGTATCGCCAGAGTGGCACGATGCGCAGTTTAAGGCTGCGAAGACCTGCGCGCCGACTTCAGCTTTTGCCGGATCAGAAGGCGCAGGCGCGGCAGGGCCATCGAGGGTATAGAGATAAGCCGTGAGGTTCTCAATCTCCAGCGACAACCCGGCATGCGGATCGCCGAGCGGCGGGTTCAGGGTGCTGGTGATCAGGCCGTTGCCTGCCTGAAGCGTGCGGATCTTCAGGTCGATGTCCGCGATTTCGTCCCACGTCCCAGACCAATTGAGGCGTGGCCGGTTCTCCAGGTCATAGAGCAGCGGGGTGTTGCGCGGGCCATCCTCATAGCCCATCCACACCCGCCCCGCAGACAGCCCGTCGAAATGGCAGCTCGCGCAGCTCAGCCAACGATTATGTGTGACACGCGGGTCTTCTGCGCTGTGAAACAACTCCGCACCCAGCAGCACGTCTGCCGAGATCGTCAGGTTATTGATGGGAAGCTCGCCGCTGACCTCGGATGCGCGTGTATCGACAATCGTGATTGTGCCGTCAATCATGTTATGCACCCACAGCGTACCGAAGTTGCGGCTGATTTGCAGCCCCCGCGGATTCACACCGACCGGGATATGCGCCACCCCCAGATTACTGGTCAGGTCAATGACTGAGATATCATTGCTGCCTGCGTTCGCCACAAACAGCCAGCGGCGCTCGGCATCCAGCACCGCCGCAAATGGCATATTCACCGGGCGGTCTGCTGTATCCAGCGCAATGCGCGAACCCCGAACAAGTTCCATGCTGCGCAGATTAACCACATTGACCACCGGAAACACCGTTGTATCGAAGGTCAGAAGCCGGTTCTGCGCATTCAAACGGGATTGCGGGAGATAAGCCAGACCGCGCAGCGGATCAATGGTCACCGACTGCGAAAGGCCCGTATCCGTGCCCGTGCTGATCGTGCGCACCACGCGCATCTGCGGAAGGTAGATGAGGCTGAGCTGGCCCGTCCAGAGGTGCGTGACGTAGAGAAAATCGCCCCACAAGGCCAGCCCTGCCGGAGCCGGTGGGGTGGCGATGCGCTCCAGGATGTGCCCGGAGTCCAGATCAACCAGGGCAACCTGGTCTGCCCCCTGTAGTGCCACAAAAGCGCGCGTGTTATCCGCAGTTACCACCCCATAGGGCAGCACGCCCACCGGAAAGCTATTGGTCACCGCCAGTGTATTGATGTCAATCACAGACAGTGTGCCATCCCCCCGGTTAACGACGGCCACGCGCTGGTCGTCTGGCGTATAGGCCACCGTGCGCGGATCACGCCCCACCGGGATTTCGGCCACAATCTCGCTTTGCCCCGGCTGCACGATAGACACCGTATTCGTGAGCCAGTTGGCAGCGGCAAAAAGACGCTCGCTGCTGTTGCCAACAAAGCTGCTGCTGCTTACCAGGCGCGCTGTTGGCGCAGGCAGCGCGTAAAGATCGCCGGGCTGTGCCAACACCAACGCGGCGCTTAACATCATAAGAAGACCGGACACTGCGAGTGCATACACAGAAGTTCTCTGCTTCAACTTATTCACCCTCAAACGATAGGATCCGGTCGTGGAGAATGGCGAACGTGCGTGCCGCCAGGCTGGGCTCGCCTTCCGGGTTGACCCCGCTAACGGCAAAAGTAATCAGAACTACGTCAGATGCGTGCGGCCCGGTCACGCGGCCTTCCAGCTCAAGGTGTGGAAAGCGGTCGGCCAGTTCCGGGGGACTGTACTGGTAGCCAGCGGTTGCGGATGTACTGCGCAGCGCCCCGGATTCCATCAGGTAGGCCGCGGTGCGCACCGTGTGATGAACCTGGAGGTCAGTCCAGCCACGCGGCAGGTCAATCGTGAAGTTGAACAGCGCACTGGGCGGTGTCTGAGAGTCGATATCGCCCCCCCGATTCCAGCGCAGCGGTTCTGTATCGGGACTGGTTACATAGATGACCATTGTCCCGCCCAACAGCGTTCCCGCGGGCAGTGGTGGCTCTGGGGCACCCGCAGACGTTGTGCTGCTGGGGGTGATGTCTACATCCACGTGCCAGATTCCCACACGATCCAGTGTGAGCCTGGTGGCCGGATCGAAGTAATAGCCAATGGGGTTGGTCTCACCCTCAAACGTCGTTATTTCGCCGTCCGGGGCGGTCACCGTCACCTGGATTCTGCTCCTGAGTGTGGGCGCGACCTGTCCCGCAATAACCAGCGGTTCGCCCACCATCATCACCTGACCCGGTTGAGCGGCAGTCGGATGAAAGAACATTGTATAGGGCGTTTCATCAATGGTCACAATGGGGCCAGCATCCGGGCCGCCTGCTTCACCTCTGAACGGCGGGTAAACACGCGCGCCATAAGGATCGCTGTTCTCGGCAGCGGCGACGGCCAGGGCAGCATAGATTGCAGTTTCAGATACACCGGCTTCGGCATTGCGCACGACCGCACCGCCAAACACGAAAGCGTAATCACCCGGCATGGGGCCGCGCAGCCCCGCGCCAATCTGACGGTTCAGAGGATCATTCGCATCCCACCCCAGATCCAGCGTGAGCGCAGGATCGCCATGCACAAACTGGCGGATGCTGACACCGGGTTGAACGGCACTGACATAACCATACGCCTGGCTGACGATTTGTCCTGGCAAGAGTGCAGGCTGGAATGGATTATCCGGCGGGCCGCCGACAACACTGATCAGTGGAAGCGCATCCTGATTAATAGCCTGTTCCAGGGTTTGCCCAACCGACGTAATGTAACCGGGGATTGTTGAACGCAGCCAGTTCTGAAAGGTTCCGGTTGTGTCATGGAGATGCAGCAGAGGGGTTACGCCGCTTTGAACACGGTCAAGATAGGTCAGCACATCGCCCGAATGGTAAGGGGCGAAAAGCCGGGCGGCTCCTGCACTTTCTGGCAGATACGCATTGAGGTTATACCATGCAGGCCGGATTTGCGGCAAAAGAGACGCACCAGAGGGCACCGTGCCACGCTGCCCATGGGCGACAAGACCGCCGTCCACACTGGCGATGACGCCTGCGCTGCGCAGGCTGGCCGCCCACAGCTTGTTTTCGGCATCGGTGTAGCGCGCTTCATAATCGATCACGTATTCGCCCGGCGTCTCGAACGTGAAGCTTTCATCGGCTGCAAACACGCCATGACTGTTCGCCGTGCCAGTAAATGTTTCCTCAATGAGGTCTCCACCCGCCAGCGGGTAAACGCGGACTCGCACGCTGATTTCAGCGGGAAGTCCGGGGGTCACCATCAGGCCTGGATAAAACGCATTTCCCACCGCAAAGGGGGTGCCGGCCATGACACCGGGTGTAAGGTCAAGCAGTTCGGCAATCAATACGCTGTAGGACCCGCCGCCTGCATAGGTGTTCCCAAAACGATCATTCAGCGTGCCATTCAGCGTAATCTCATAGGCCCCATATGCGCTGAAATCGAAGGCGCTGAACTGCGCATTCTGTGTCCCAAGGCGGTAAAGATCAATGGGGCTTTGTGCGCCAAAGCGGACCCGTTCGTCCAGTTCATCAGTCGAAACGACATTCTGGACCACCGCCGCGCTGGGCAAACTGGTACGGGTTCCGTCTGGACCTGTGATCTCTCCGCTGAGGCGACCACCGGGAAACAGAAAGGGCACCAGCGGGGTAACCCGCGTATCGTAGGCATTGGACAATATGTTGGGAACAAACGGTTCAACCGGATAGGTGCCGGGCGGCAGAATATACGTCGCGCTGTTGAAGCGCACGCGGTTAGAAAGCGCGGCAGAGGCTGTGTCTTCCTGGGGCAGAATCCCCCGGCTTCCCTCTGAAGGATTGTTATAGAACAGAGCGAAGTACAGGCGCTGGGTCTCGATCTCGCCTACGTTAAGCGTAACCGGCAGGCGTGTAAGCGGCAGGCGCGAAGTTCCGTCCCCCGCGCCGCCAAACTGCCACCAGGGTAGAACTGTACCGTTCGCTTCATCGCGCACATATCCCCGAAAGTAGGGCGTGTAGAGACCTGCCGGAAGGCCATCCGGCAGCGTGACTTCAAAGCGAAGCCCGAAAACGAGACCAGTGCCTTCGCGCAGCACGATCTGCCAGGGGGTTTCGGTGCGCCCTAACGGAACATCGCCACGCAGGTTATCGATAGCTATCCCGGATGGCGTAAGCAGGCTAGACCAGCCGTTATTGGCGTTCAGCGCCGGAACAGATACCGGTTGAAGCCCCAGTTCGCCGATCATCGTCAGATCCGCAGCCGTAAGGGGAAGTTGCGGCGTGTTCATCGTCACATCCAGTTCAACGATGAGCGTTTCTCCTGCCGACGGCGCTAAAGAACTGGTGCGCCCCTGTGCCGACCAGTAGCTTGACCCATTGGCAAGCACACCGGCCACATAAAAATCCGCCGTCCCGCTATCAAGGCGCGTGCTGGTGTAGGCCGCGCCATCATACTGGTTGACGCGCACAAACCCGCGATTTTCAGACAGCGAAGTCACCACACCGCCGGTTGCGTCCAGCAGTGCGATTTCTGAAAGCGCCACGTCCTGGATCTGAGAGTCTACGACTGCGGCAGGAAACCGGATTTCCAGCACATCGTCAACAACTGCCGCGTTGACGGCAAACTCGCCGCGATTGCGCGCTGTTGGCGCAGTTTGGCGGGCGGTGGCGCTGCGGAGTTGGCCGCGCGCAAAGGTCAGCGCATACACCGCACCGTCGGCAGTAAACGCAATGCGGACCTGCGTGAAGTCGTCATCGCGCAGATTGCGGTCGCGCAGGGCGATGTAAAAGGAGTCGTTGTTGAGGAGGGCATAGCTTTCGCCAGACTGTGCCTGTTCGTAAACTGCCCAGTCGTCCAGGATCCCATCCACGACAACGCTGGTTATGCTTTCGGGCGCTGTGCTGATGTCTGGAGCAGTTCCATAGATGATGGTTCCGGGGCCACCGGGCATCGATCCGGGGCGGTTACGGAGTTCTGGAGGAATATTGGGTGCGACACTGATCCAGAAGGGTGTTGAACCTGGCCCGTAAAGCTGGGCGGAGAAGCCCCCTGTGATCCCTGCATTCACATACACAGTCTGTTCTGTGTACATATTGCCAACAGCGACCTGCGCGTTCGGGAAGACGGCACCGGGTGCGCCGCTTACAGTGACAACGCCATTATCGTCCGGCAGCGACACGCTGATGAGCGCGGCATTGGGTGGATCACCCGGACGCAATGTGGTGCTGCCCTGCGCAGCAAGCTGGAGACCCGCGCACATCATCACAATGAGAAGTAAGTAAATGCGCCGCAAACGTCCGTCTCCCTGTGAAACCTGAAACAAGCAGTGTCAGTATAACGGATTCCGAGGCCACATGCTATTTACGTTCCCAGTAACGGCTGCGTGAGGCGGCAGGCGGCATCATGAGACTTTTGTTATGGCTGCCGATGTGCGTAACCACGTTCTGCTGACATTCCTGGCTGCCA
>CAZQIJ010000128.1:0-10668 GCA_964592955.1 uncultured Anaerolineaceae bacterium | reverse complement strand
AACACTTCCTGAATGATTTTCCGGGCGCGGTGCTGGCGGTCAGTCACGATCGGTACTTCATGGATGCCTTCGCCAGCATGGTCTGGGAACTGGAAGCCGGGACGATGGAAACGTATCGCGGCAACTATTCCAAGTACCTGATGCTGCGCCAGGAACGCTATGAGCGCCTGACCAAAGAATATGAGGCACAGCAGGAATTCCTGGCGAAAGAAGAAGCGTATATCCGGCGCAACATGGCTGGCCAGAACACGCGGCAGGCCAAAGGACGCCTGAAAAAGCTTGAGACGATGAAGAAGCGCGGCAAAATTATCATGCGCCCGCGCGGCCAGCGTCGGGAAATGAACCTGCGCCTGCAGGCCGCTATCCGCAGCGGCGACAAAGTGCTGATGACCAGAGCGCTGGAAGTTGGCTATCCCGGAAAACCGCTGTTCGCCGTGCCCGATATCACACTCTACCGCGCAGAGACTGTCGCGCTGATCGGCCCGAACGGGGTGGGCAAGACGACGTTTCTGAAGACGATCACCGGCCAGCATGAACCCTTAACAGGCGAAACAACCCTGGGTGCCGGGGTTCAGATGGGGTACTTTGCGCAGGCGCACGAAGCGTTGAACCCGAGCAGCAGCATTATTGACGAATTGACCGCCGCCCATCCCATGCCCCTCAGCGAAGCACGAAGCTATCTTGCCCAGTTTCTGTTTACGGGCGACGATGTCTTTCGTACCATCGACACGCTGTCTGGTGGTGAGCGTGGACGTGTGGCGCTGGCGAAACTGGCACTCGCTGGCGCAAATCTTCTGCTGCTGGACGAGCCGACGAACCATCTCGATATCGACAGCCAGGAAGTCCTGCAGGCGGTTCTGGAAAACTTCAACGGCACCATCCTGCTGGTGAGCCACGATCGTTACCTCATCGACGCGCTGGCCACGCAGATCTGGGAAGCGCGCCCCGGAGCCCTGAACGTCTTTGAAGGCAGCTACAGCGAGTATCTGAGCGAGCGCAACCGCCAGACAGAAGCTGCGAAATCCACGGTTATGGCGGCTGCGAAAGGCGCTGCAAACCACAGGCAGGCCGAACCCGCAGCGCCCAAATCCTCGAAGAAGAAGCACGGCCTTAATCCGTTTCAACTGCAGAAGCGTGTTGCCGAAGTGGAGTTACGCATTCAGGCGCTGGAGGATCAGCTCTCTGCGCTGACGGATGCGCTGGCAGCGGCCAGCGCCAACGGGAACAGCAGCCGCGTGCGAGAACTGGGGGACTCCTATCACCAGACAGAAAATGAGCTGCGCGCCATGATGGAAGAATGGGAAAAGCTGTTGGATTAGCAGATGTTGCCTTGAACTCTGGCGCATTATCGTTTAGAACTGTAACACCAATGATTCAGGCAGATGTTGACCGGCCCTGGCCGGTTTGAGGAGCACGTTATGGGACGAGTAGAGTACGGCAGAATCGGTGGCAACCGCCGTTCCGGTGCCGTATGGCAGTGGATGATTATGGGCATCGTGCTCGGGTTCGGCTGTTCGGCCATCCTGGTCTTGGCGGGGTTAACGGTGGGTTATCTGAATATCAGCCTGGATGGCACAGGGATTGCCTTTGGGGCCACGCCCACGCCGGTTGTTGTAACGGCTACGGTGGATGCCTCGCTGCCAAGCGCCACACCCTGGATCATTACAGCCACACCCGGAGCCACCGCAACGCTGGAACAGAGTGAAGTGCAGGCCCCCACCGCCACCGTTCCCGTGTCCGCCACGCCGTCCCCTGAAGTCCTCGCTACTGAGGAGGTGACGGGCTTCGTTACGTCAACAGCTTCGCCGCTTTCGGCGCAGAATGCGCAGTTTTCTGGCACCGGTGGCATATCCAGTGTGCCGCCGCAGTTGGCGGGGCTGGTGACGGGGCTGGTGGCTGTGGATGGCGGTACGTTCCAGATGGGGACGAACTTTGCAGAAATCACGGTCGCGGTGCGCGAGTGTACAGATGCAGGGGGTACGTGTATCCCGGATTTTGATGTGGACGCGCAGCCAGAGCGACCCGTTACCGTTGATTCGTTCTGGGTTGAGCGTACCGAAGTCACATTCGAGCAGTATGTTGCATTCCTCAATTACCTGGGGCCGGGCAGTCACCTCTCAGGGTGTTCGGGCCGGGCATGTGCTGCCATCAACTCTGAAGATCCCAATAGTGGTATCGTCTTCGATACCGCAAATTATGATGTGCTGTCGCAGCTTCTGCTCACCTATCCGGCAACACATGTTACGTGGTATGGTGCCGATGCCTACTGCCGCGCGATTGGCCGTCGGCTGCCGTCAGAGGCGGAGTGGGAACGGGCAGCGCGCGGCA
This sequence comes from uncultured Anaerolineaceae bacterium, assembly GCA_964592955.1. Lineage (GTDB taxonomy): Bacteria > Chloroflexota > Anaerolineae > Aggregatilineales > Phototrophicaceae > CAZQIJ01. The sequence goes on along the minus strand of CAZQIJ010000128.1, from coordinate 8,340 downwards.
CCGGCAACACGGTTTACCCCTGGGGAAACACCTGGGACTCTACCCGCGCGAATGCCGCCAAGGACGACGAAAATCCCGAAGCCTCTGTGGCAGTTGGCCAGTATCCAACGGGGGCCAGCACGTTTGGCGTGCTCGATATGGCTGGCAATCTGGCAGAGTGGACCAATGACTGGTACGACGGCACTTATTATGCCCAGAACGTCAATGTAAATCCACCGGGTCCCGCTTCGGGGGTGAGTAAGGTCATCCGCGGGGGTTCGTGGGCAGATCGCCCGTACTTCTCGCGCGCGGTCAACCGCCGGTTTTATGATCCCACCGATAAACACCCGTTCCTGGGTTTCCGCTGCGCTTCTGATACCCATGGCGCGGCAGGCGGGACAACCGGTTCCCCGATCACGCTGCCCACGCAGGGCACTGTCGATCCTGCCACCCTGGGGACCGGCGGCAATGCCGCCCCAACCCTGCCTGCTGCCCCAACCACGAACGCGCTGCCACCCGGCGGCAATCAGTAACCCAAGCAACTCGACTCTATCGCGCCAAACAAAACGGGACGCTCTGCAAGCGTCCCGTCGGCGTTACCGCGCAGGCGTGCGCACTAACGCACCAGTTGGAATGTCACCTGAAGACTGATCTGAACGTTGGTCTGGCCGGGTTCGATGACCGCACCGCCGCCACCACCACGACCGGCATCCGCCGAGGCATAGGGCAGATAGTAACCGCCTGGAATCTCTGTGATCGTGATCACATCACCGAGCTGTGCGCCGACCAGCGACGCCAACTGCTCTGCGCGTGCGCGGGCATCTGCCACCGCATCTTCACGCGCGGTTGCTTCCAGTTCAGACGGATCATTGACGGTGAAACTCAGGCCATAGATCGATGTCGCCCCGGCCTCGATTGCTGCGTTCACCACAGCCTCTACCTGGTTCACGTCGCGCACGATGATTTCAACGGTGTTGCTCACGCGGTAAGTGCGGGGTTGGCCGGGGGCAGAGATCTCGTAGGGGCCTTCCACATAGATGCTGAGATTGTTGGTGCGGATATCCTGGCGTTCGATCCCCAGTTCCAGCAGCGCGTTGATGATGGCCTGTACGGTTGTATTGGCTTCTGCAAAGGCCTCGGTGACGTTGTTTCCGCTCAGTTCCGCGCCCACACTCACGTGGGCAGTATCCGGGCTGCCGCTGGCGCTGCCGAGACCGGTCACGGTGATGGCGTGGTTGGGAGCGGCTGGCACGGGAACCGGGATCTCCTGGGCAGCCGCCGGTAGGACAGCCGCAATCGTCAGGATGCCAACTGCGATGATCACTGCAAGGGTACGCGTTACGTTTTTCATATGTTCTCCTTCTGCTTGTACAGAACTGCGCATCGCTGCGCACCGTTCACATTACAGACGGGCATTTACCGGCACATGTTCCAACGGAAGCCACACCTAACCAAAATCTGACAAATTGTGTCTCGGCAGGCTCGCTACAGCCAGAATGGGACTTCGCTTTCAGGGGTGCTGAAGGTGCCGCCCTTGCGCAGCCAGTAGGCCAGTTCTCCGGCGCTGTGCAGGGTCACCGGCAGCTTTGGTGCGCTGGCTGCACCGTAGTACAGCAGCGTCCACAACTGGATCGTCTGCACCGCCTGCTCGAACGTAATCCCGTGGGCGATGATGTGCAAAGGCTGCGGTGTGGGTTGGTCATCGTCTGCGGCCAGCACCAGAAAGCCCTCGTGCGCGTTCAGCCTGAAGGCGCTGCCCCAGGGCGGGGCAGTCACACGTTTGGCGTCAAACGCGTATAATCGCGGTGCGCCGCGTCGCAGGATTTCCACGGTATAGAACACTGCGCCAATGGCCTGTCCCCACAGCAGCAGCGCCTGGCGCAGTTCATCCGGAAGCTGTTCGTCATAGTGAATGACGACACGTTTCCCAGCAAATTCGCGCTGTGGGAAGATGTCGCGCAGCAGAACATAAGGCGGGCCGTCCTGTTCGCGGGTGTGTACGGCATAGCGCACGAATTCGCCATCGCTGCGGTAGATGCGCACGACAGCCGTAAGCCTGGCGTCTGCTTTGTTTGGGGCAGGCATCGTGATGGTGTCCAGCCCTGCCACATAGTCCGCGAAATCGAGCGGCTCTGCCAGCGCAAACGGCGTGTTGCCGGTCTTCGCCAGAATGGCCATGATGATACCCGGCATAGAGTCTGGATCATCCAGCGTAGACTGAAAGATGACGTGCGCCGGAATGCCGCGCCCCAAAGTGAGGGACTTAATAAACGCGGGGAGATCTTCGTCCTTGTACGCGTCTGGAATAAACGCCAGAATGAGGTCTGGAGATTCTTTTTCGACCACCCGCACCGCGCTCTCGATGTTATGCAGCGACACCACCCGCACACGGCGTTCGCGCGTCACCTCAATCGAGAACTCGAACTTGCGGGCAAGCTGGCGCTGAAGCGCTTCGACAAAATCCTCAAGCTTCATGGCAAGCGCATTGACGACACACACCTGTATTGGGGCTTCTCTGAACTTGTCGCGCAGGTGAAACGCGCCACACTGAATGAAATCGTTCGCCAACGTCTCTGGCCGGTAGGCGCGTGAACGCCGGGCGTTAAAGCGCAGGTAAGGCTCAAAGTGTGGCACGATGAACAGCTCAGGATGCTCGCGTGCGTTGTAGCCTTTGCCCAGGATTCCAGCCGTTTTGGCGATATCCGAAAGCACCCTGACGACATTGGCACGCGCCGCGGGGTCGGGCCGCAATGCCGGGTTAACCTGGCGCGCATCAACGTTAAAGCGCGCAAAATCTGCCGGTCGCAGGAGGATTTCCAGGGCGCGCGCCGGGAATTCCTGCCTGCGATCACCTGTGCGCACCCGTACCGCGATTTCTTCCTCCGGGGTCTGGCGAATCAGCCGCGCCAGCGTTTCTTTGCGTGCCTGGTGCAGCATCTTGTGGCGGCGCTCCCCCACCGTCCCGCTCACCGCCACGATTTCGCCGGTCAGCGTTGAGGTTCGGTCACTAACACGCAGTCCCACCGCCAGCGACGAATCTGTGTGGCTTGCCAGAAACGTTTGCAGGTCATGTTCATAAACCAAGCGAGCGGCGACCGATATCGAAATCGCCGGTTGTTCGCCCGCGGCCCAGGCTGCCAGCTTATACTCACGCTCGATGCGCACCGCTGCGGATGTGGTGTTGAACTGTGCCAGCGCCGCATTCAGGTCGTCTTCCAGTTTATTGAGCCGTGTGCGCAGGGCAAATTCCGCGATGACCTGCGGCGACGGATTCCAGTTGGGATCAGCCTCCAGGGCTTCGAGCGTGGCGAACAGCCCAGGATCTTCGCCCCGGATGATGTCCAGCGTAATCATCAGCTCGATGGCAGTGCGCTCGTTATCGGTCAGAATGCGTCCCTGCATCCATAACCAGTCACCTTCAAAGGCGCGCCGCAGGCGGGATGCCAGCGCACGTCCCAGGCGTGAGCGCTGGTCATCAGGGCAGCGCAGAACATAGGCAACCGGTCTTACCGGCGCTTCCAGCGGGAAGATTTCCGTAAAGAGATGCATTGCGTCTTAGCGTTCGAAATCAACCGGATTGCTCAGCAGCCCTGTCAGCAGGTCCACACACGCCGCAACATCGTTGATGTCTACGGTTTCGCTGGTCGTATGGATAAAGCGGCACGGAATCGATATGCACCCGCTGAGCACGCCCGCCCGCGCGGCCTGAATGCCTGAGGCGTCGGTGGTGCCGCCGCTAAGCAATTCGCGCTGGAAAGCGATACCGTCTGCTTCGGCACGCCCGATCATCCAGTCTCGTATGGCGGGCGGCACAATAAGGCCCGGATCATGAATCTTGATGGCCGCGCCGCCGCCCAGCTTGACGGCCATCTTCGCGCCGTTGGGCGTGTCGCCCGTTGCGGTAACGTCCAGGGCAATCCCGATCTCAGGGTCAACCCCGTAAGCTGCCGGGCGCGCACCGCGCAGCCCCACTTCTTCCTGTACAGTGAACACGAAATAGACCTCGTGTGGCGTGGTTTTGTTCAGGCGGCGCATGGCTTCAATGGCAACAACGCAGCCAATGCGGTCGTCCATAGACTTTGCGACCAGCCGTGTACCGCGTTCTTCCATCTCGCGCCAGAACACGGCGGGTGTTCCTTCCGGAATTTGCGCCCCCTCACTGATATCGATGAAGAATTTCTCCATTTCCGGCAGCGTCGTGCGGCTGCCGGTGGGTTCCATACCCACCACGCCGATTGTGCCGTCTTCGAAGCGCACCCGGTTGCCGTAGAGCGTCGCCGGGTTTAACCCGCCAATGCCGGTAAAGCGCAGGTAGCCGCTCGTCTTTTCACGGTACATGGCCATCACACCAATTTCATCCATGTGTGCAGCCACCATGATTTTCCTGCCACCCTGGCCCACACGGCACACCAGGTTCCCCAGTGGGTCAACGGTGATTTCGTCGGCCAGCGCCTGCACTTCTTCCTGAATCAAGTGGCGGACGTGATATTCGTATCCCGAAGGCCCCCACGCCTCAACCAGTTTCTTGATTAATGCTTTCACGCAAATACTCCTTCTCTGCAAAATCGCTTGTCATGCGTCGCCGCTGCCACCAGAAGAGGACAGCAGCGGTGCGCGGTACTCCACCTTGAAGCGGCGTGTGCCGTCGCTGTATGTTTCGTCAAAGCGCTGTTCCACCAACCCCGCCTGAACAAACGCGGCCAGATCCTGGCGCGAGAGCGGCCAGGGGATTCCGCGCCGGTCTTCGTGCGGTTCACGGGCCAGCGCCAGTACCAGCACACGGCCACCGGGTGCCGCGCACCGGGCGATGGCTTGTGCTGCCGGTTCACAGAGCTGCCAGGGCAGCGATTGAATTGTGCGGCTTTCGAGCACGAAATCGTAGGTACCTGCCCAATCAGGCGGCAGCGCGAAGAGATCCGCCACCGTGTAGTGTACGCGGGATTGGGGAAAGCGCTCGCCACACCAGCCGATAGCGGTGGCCGAAATATCGAACGCTGTCACCACATATCCGGCAGCGGCCAGCGCTTCTGCGTCATCCCCCAACCCGCAGCCAACCACCAGGGCGCGTTTGCCCACCGTCATCCGGTCATCCTGCTGTGCAAGCCACTGCACCAGTGCTGTATCGGTTTCGTGGCGCGCCCAGGGCACACCCCATTCATTGCGATACGCACCGGCATACAATGCCTCGAACCAACCTGTGGAGTCGCCCCTGGCGAAGTACTCGCTGACGAGCCGACGGATACGGCCAGCGTCACTCATGAGGGCTTTCCGCCCTTAGGGACGAACGGGCCACCCGCCTCTGCCAGAACGGTCTTGGCGCGGGCCAACCCGGTATGCCACGTGTCCACATATTCAACATCATCGGCGCGGCGGAAGAAACGTGTTACTGTCGAGCCTACGAAGCGAATCGCGGCTGCCGGACTTACCGTAATGACCTTTATGGCGTTGTCCTGACCGATGACCTGATTGGCGCGGCGAAAATCAACCGGAAAACGTGCGTTGGCTTCCATATCCAGTACCAGCACAAACTGAAGCTCGTTATGGCTGGCAGACACGTCCTTGAGGTGCCGGTGTGCCTCCAGTATTTCTTCGGAAGTGATCTGTCCTGACCAGTGACTGCGGTAAATTCCTGGTTCAATGCGATCCAAGACAATAGGCATGTTGACTCTCCATGGCAATCAGACTTCATTGAGCAGCCGACGTGCTTTCTTCACCGCCTCTTCGACTGTACTAACATGCTCGATCCGTCCTAAGTGGCGGAATAACTGGCCCAGAATGGTGGCCAGAAACCGAATATGCAGCGATGCACCGACCGTAAGCACCGCGATGCTGCTGTTTTTTTCCAGGACCTGCCCACCCTGACGAATGTCAAATGGCATCTGTGTGCTGCGGTCAATATCCAGAATCAGCACATAACGCGCATCCTGATGGGATTCGGCCATCTGTGAACCGCGCTGCTGTGCGCCTAGCAGCGCTTCCAGCGGCACCGTACCGGTGAGATGCGCCACATAAATCCCCGGCTCAACACGGCGAATATCGACAGGCATACGCTAATCCTTCATTTCTCGCTAAATCGCCGTCAGCACATCCGGCGTAAGATCAGTAAGCACGGCCTGCAGCAGGCGCAGGGTGTTGGCGTAATCGTCACGGTGCAGGTAGGCCGCCGGACTGTGAATATAGCGGCAGGGTACAGAAATCACGGCGGAAGGCACGCCTCGATTAGAGGTGTGAATTGCGCCGGAATCCGTGCCGCCCCCGATCTGCGTCTTGAGCTGGTAAGGGATACCGTGCTTTTCGGCAGTGGCTCGCACGAAACGCAGCAGGCGCGGGTCAACAATCATGCTGCGATCCATCACGGTCACCGCTGGGCCGCCGCCTATGCTGCATGTTGGGTTCGGCGGTTCGTCGCTGTCCGGCTGAAAACGTGGATTTGGAATGTCGTTGGCGGTTGTGCCCTCCAGCGCGAAGGCCACATCCGGGTTCAGGGTCTGCGCCGCAACCAACGCCCCGCGCAGGCCGATTTCTTCCTGAACCGTGAAGGCCGCCAGCACATCCACCGCGTATGGGCCGCCTTGCAGCACATCCACCAGCAGCGAACAGCCCACGCGGTCATCAAACGATTTTCCCCGCAGCATGTGTGCTCCCACTTCCACATAGCGGCTGTCGAACGCCACGCGGTCACCCCGTTTTACTTTACCGGCCACTTCGTCCTTGTCTTTTGCGCCAATGTCGATCCGCATATTCTTAAGCTTGACGACGTTCTGTTCCTGGTTCAGGTGAATGGGAGTCCACACAATTACACCCGGCAGCAGATCCTTGCCTACGCGCACGCGCAGGCCGGGCAGAATGCGGTCATCGATACCACCCACATTGACGAACCTGATCAACCCTTCGCTGTCGAACCCGGTGACCATGAACCCGATTTCGTCCATATGGGCTGCCAGCATGACACGGGGCGCGCCGCGCGTGCCCGCTTTGCGTGCCAGAATACTGCCCATCGAATCAACACGAAGATCCTCGGCGTGGTCTTTGATGGCATTCAGGATAATGCCACGAACCGCATCTTCCTGGCCGCTTACCCCTACCGCTTCTGAGAGTGCTTGCAGAATCATGATCCCTGCGCTTCTTTCTTCTCGTCAGTCTTCCAGTCGATGTTCGTCAGGAAATCTGCATCCAACCCTGCGATGAAGTGTGCCAGCAGGCGGCCAATTCGCTCAATGTCGCGCAGATCCGCCGTCTCTACCGGGCTGTGCATATTGCGCAGCGGGAGGCTGATGAGCGCTGTTGGAATACCCTGCTGCGAAACCTGGATCGGCCATGCATCGGTACCGCTGTGGCCTGGCAGGATGTCGTCGTGGACTTTGATCTCGTGATACCTGGCCACCTCGTGCAGCTTCTCAGTAAGACGGGTGTGCAGATTTGGCCCCAGTCCGATCATCGGTCCATTGCCCAGTTCGGCAGCAACATCCTGCTCCACCCCCGGTTGGCGCGCGAAGCCAACATCGAGCGCGATGGCGATATCGGGCTGAATCAGGAAAGCGGCGGTCTTCGCCCCATAAATGCCGCTTTCTTCCTGGGCAGTGGCAGTCGCATACACATCCCAGCGGTGCTGCATCTGCTGAAGTTCGTTCAGGCACACGGTGACCGCGGCCACGCAGGCGCGGTCATCCATCGCTTTCGCTGCCACTTTACGTCCAAGCAGCTCAAGCAGCGGGACATCCAGGGTGATCAGGTCGCCGATGCTCACAAGCTGTTCAACTTCAGCCGCAGGCAACCCCACATCAACGATGAGATCGTCAAAGCCAGGGTACTTCTTGCGGACATCCTCCGAGAGCAGATGTGGGGGCACACTGGCGACAATGCCGGGCAGCGCCTGTTTGCCGTGTACGATGACTGGCTGAGCCAGCATAACGCGATTGTCGATGCCGTGGATATCGTGCACATAGATAAAACCATCGACGATGTCACGCACCATCAGGCCGATTTCGTCCATGTGCGCGGCAATCATCACCTTGCGTGCAGGGTGGTCATTATGGACGTTGGCACGCTTGATGGCGATCAGGCTGCCGAGGCGATCCTGCTGCATGTCATCCGTATAGGGCTGCCATGCCTCCTGCAGGATATTGCGTAACGGCGCTTCGTGGCCGGATGGCGCGTGCGCCTCCACCAGCGTCTTAAGATGTGCTTTCAGGTCAAACACTCTGTTCTCTCCGCGATGATTCATACAGGGTTAAAGTCCCGCTCACGGCGTCACTTCGCCCGTTGCTGCTGGCGGCTGTTCCGTCGGCGGTTCCGGTGCCAGTGTCGGTGGTTCTGGTGTCGCTGTTGGCGGTTCCGGTGTACTGGTCGGCGGTACTGGCG
>CAZQIJ010000127.1:2113-10673 GCA_964592955.1 uncultured Anaerolineaceae bacterium | reverse complement strand
GGCCCGCACCTCGCGGATGGGCAGCGTGAAGCCCTTGGGCGCGCCCTTCAGGTTAGGATCGTGGCTGAGGCTGAGGTGGGTTTTCGCCATGCAGATGGGCAGGCTGCCAAAGCCGTTGGCCTCGTAGCTTTTGATCTGGGATTCGGCCAGCGGTTCATAGCTGACGCTGCCCGCGCCGTAGATTTTCTGCGCGATGGTTTCGATTTTGGTCTTGATGGGCTGATCGAGCGGATAGAGGAAGTTGAATTCGCTGGGGGTTTCGGCGGCCTGCTGCACCATTTCGGCAAGCTCGATGGCCCCGCGTCCCCCGTCTGCATGGTGACGCGAGACTGCCGCGCCGACAGCGCCTGCCCAGGTTGAGATTTCCTGGATGGCCTCGATTTCTGCCGGGTGATCGCCAGCGAAGACATTGATGGCGACGACGGGGGTTACACCGTGCAGGACCAGGTTTTCGATCTGTTTGATGAGATTCGCGGCACCTGCTTCGATATCGGAAACGTTCTCTTCAAGCATTTCGGGGGGCAGGGCCTTGCCAGCCACCACACGATAGCGCCCGCTGTGGGCTTTGAGGGCGCGCACGGTGACGACGAGGACGGCGGCGTCTGGCTTCAGGCCGCTGTATCGGCTCTTGATATTGAAGAATTTCTCTGCGCCGATATCTGCGCCGAAACCGGCTTCGGTAAAGAGATAGTCACCGGTTTTGATGCCGATGAGGTCTGCGAGGATGCTGCTGTTGCCATGCGCGATATTGGCGAACGGCCCGGCGTGGACGATGGCGGGGGTATTTTCCAGCGTTTGCAGCAGGTTGGGGCGGAGCGCTTCGCGCATGAGGACGGTCATCGCGCCTGCCGCGCCGATGTCTTCGGCGGTTACGGGTTTTTTGTCGTGGGTGAGGCCGACGACGATGCGGCGGAAGCGTTCGCGCATGTCTGCCAGGGAGGTGGTAAGGGCGAGGATGGCCATAACTTCGCTGGCGACGGCGATATCGAACCCGGTCTGGCGCATGACGCCGCCCTCAACCCTGCCGCCGAGGCCGATAACGATGTCGCGCAGGGCGCGGTCGTTAACATCCAGCACGCGCTTCCAGGTGATGCTGTCTACGTCGATATTGAGGGGGTTACCGCGCATGAGGCGGTTATCGATCATGGCGGCGAGCAGGTTATTGGCGGCGGTGACGGCATGGATATCGCCGGTGAGGTGCAGGTTGAAGGTTTCCATGGGGACCACCTGCGAATAGCCGCCGCCAGCCGCGCCGCCCTTGATGCCGAAGGTGGGGCCCTGCGATGGCTGGCGGATGGCGATGGTGGCACGCTTGCCGATGTGCTTCATGGCCTGGCCGAGGCCGACGAGGGTGGTGGACTTGCCTTCCCCGAGCGGGGTGGGGGTGATGGCGGTGACGAGGACATAGCGGGCGTTCGGGCGGTCTTTGAGCTTATCCAGCGCTTCGAGGCGAATTTTGGCCACATAGGGGCTGCCGTAAAGGTCGATATCGTCCGGCGAAAGCTCCATTTGCTCTGCGATCTGGTGAATGTGTTTGAGCGACGCTTTCTGGGCGATTTCGAGATCAGATGGGATGGTGCCTGTCGTAATCATAGGTAATTGTCACTTTCTCCCAAAAAAGAAAATCCATTTCTCCTTATCATACCCCGGACAGGGGTGCAGAAAATCACCGATTTGGGGTGAGTTCTGGTATAATTGGCCGAACTGTGAAGAAAAATACAATCGTTTGGTGGAGGATGTGTGATGCGCATTGGACTGTTTTTCGGCAGCAGCACGGGCAACACAGAGTTTGTGTCGTATCAGATTAAGGCAGAATTTGAGAAGTCCGGGTCAGATACGGTTGAGGTGCATAACATTGGGGCTTCTACGGCGGAACAGATGCTGAGCTACGATTACCTGATTCTGGGTGTGCCGACCTGGAACACGGGGCAGATGCAGGATGACTGGGCGATTTTTCTGCCGAAGTTTGCGGGGATGGACCTGGCCGGGAAACGGGTGGCCATGTTTGGGTTGGGCGATCAGAACGGGTACGGGTTCAACTTTCTGGACGCGCTGGGCGAACTGACCGACGCGGTGATTGTGCGCGGCGCGACGATTTGTGGGATGTGGAAGATCAACAAGTATGAGTTTGAGGAGTCCAAGGCGAAGGTTGAAGATCACTTCACCGGGTTGGGCGTGGACCAGGACGGCCAGGCGACGATGACCGATGATCGCCTGAAGGCGTGGGTGGGGCAGGTGCGCAAGGAGTTCGCGCTGCCGTTACAGTTGGCGTAGCGCGGCTGGCGGTGCCTGTGATTGAGGGAGCGGGGGCAGCGCCCCTGCAAACCCGGCAGCGCGCTGTAGGCGTGGGGGTGGTGACCTGCCGCGGAAAACGGCAGGTCTGCGTGATAGGGCGTGGCGGCACTTAGGGCAGCGTAAACTCCACGACGGTTTCGGTGAGCAGGTCTACGGTGGCGGTGGCAAGGAGGTTGTCGCTGGTATCCAGGAAGGTGACCAGCCAGAGGTTGTTTTCTGTGCCGCCGCTGATTTCTGCCTCGCCACGCCAGCCTGCGATGTCGCGCACGGCGATGTTGATCTCTGGCTGGTTATAGGCGATGAGGACGGCTTGTGAACGGGCGGCCTCGAACCATTCGTTATAGGAGACGAGGTTGGGGAAGGTGATGGAGACAACGCGCGGATTCTGCACTGAGTCTGGCGTGTTGCCTTCGAAGGCCACGAGGACATAGAGCGAGTCGCTGCCGTTGTCGATATACACCCCCCAACCCTGGAGCCAGGGATTGTATTCAACGTACATATCGTGCTTGGAGGGGTCTTCCATCAGGTCGCGCACTTCAGGCGCGGTGCGCACGAAATCGCGCAAGGGCAGTTCGGCGGCGATGCGCTGTTCTTCGCTGGCTCCGAAAAGCGCTTCGTAGTAGTACATGCGCCCGCGCTCTGGGCTGACATCCGCCCAACCGATTTCCTCGCCGTTGACGCTCCAGAACTGTACGCGCCAGATGCCATAGGCATTGTGAGAGTTATAGGCCTGGGCGGTCCAGCCGGGGAAGAGCAGCAGGCCGTCCTGGAAGGGGGGGGTGGAGGCGGCGAGGTCGATGGCGTCCTGGGTGGTGAACTGCTGCTGTGCGGTGAGGGTTGTGGAGAACCCTGCAAAGGCCAGCGCTGCGAGAAGCATAACAATCAGGAAAACACGAATTCGCATAGTCAGCATCCTTTTGGGTTAGGCAGGTGTTTGGGCAGGTGAGGCAGCCGCGCCAGACACCCGGCGGTTCGCTTCATTGTGGATCAGGTTTGTGATTCGTGAAAGCGCCTGCACCGTGCCGAGGTGTGGCGCGGGCACGGTGCGAAGCGCGGCAGGCATGTTTCAGCGGGCGGCAAGCAGGTCGCGCAGGGTGGGTGTGTAGTTTGGGAAGACTGGCGCGCTGTTGCCGATGCGTTTTACGAGAATTTCCGACAGGATATCGCGGTAGTCGGTGGTGATGGCGAGATCACCATCGTCCAGGGCTTCTGCATGGAGGCCGGGCCACTGGGCATAGACCTGGCTGCGCGCGCCGCCGCCCATCAGCATCATGAAATTGCCGTGACCGTGATCTGTGCCTGCGCTGGCGTTTTCCTGCACGCGGCGGCCAAACTCGCTCATGCTGACGACAGACACGCCGCGCATGCGGTCGGCAAGGTCGGCATAGAAGGCGGCCAGGCCGCGCCCAAGTTCGTCGAGCAGGCCGGTGAAGGGGCCGTCCTGATTTTCGTGCGTATCCCAGCCGCCGATATCGACACAGGCGACTTCCAGGCCGACTTCGGCTTTGATGAGCATGGCCACCTGCTGAAGCGCGAGGCCGAAATCGCCATCGGGATAGGCTGCGCCGTTGGAGGGTGTGTAGTTTTCGGGCGAAAGGTCGGCGAGGAGATCGACGACGTTGAAGACATTGGCGGCGGATTGGGTGAGGGCGTCTGTGGGTGCGTTAACGGTGTAGAGGCCAGAGAGCGTGCGCCGAATGTCGCCGAGCTGGTCTTCGCGCCCGCCGAGGTGAAAATCCAGGATGGATTGCAGCGCGAGCGTGTTGACCGGGCCACGCAGCGAAGAAGGCGGCAGCGATCCCATGCCGATGGCGCGGAAGGGGGAGTCGTTGTGCCAGGCGGCGGTTTGGAGGTGGCGGTTGATCCAGCCGGTGCTGCCGAGTTTGTCGCCGGGGGTGCCGCGCTCCATGAATTCCATGGCGTCGAAATGCGAGCGGGACGGGTCTGGCGAGCCGGTGGCGTGGACGATGGTGAGGGCGTCGCTGTCGTAGACTTCTTTGAGGGGGGCGAGCGCCGGGTGAAAACCGAAGAAGCCATCGAGGTCGAGGATGCTTGATTCTGGGATGGCGATGGAGGGTCGGCGGTCATAGTAGCGCGCGCCTTCGCCGTAAGGGATGACGGCATTGAGTCCGTCCATGCCGCCGCGCTGGAAGATAACGACGAGGGTATCGCGTTCGGCGGGCTGGCCATGTGGCGAGAAGACCAGGCGGGGCATCCAGGACGGAAAGAGCGACATGCCGAGGCCGAGCACGCCGGAGCCCCGCAGGAAGGTACGGCGTGAGAGGCCAGAAGGCGCAGCGCCGAGTGATTTGTCTGTTTTGAGCATCAGGTTAATCCCCACCTAAATCCACTGAAAATAGGGCGAAGCGAGCAGCAGGCCGACGAGGGTCGCAGCGCGATCCATGCGGAGGCGGTAATCGGCAGGGGTCTCTGCGCCGCCGCCGTAGGATGTGAAGTCGATCAGGCGGTCACGGTCGGCAGGGGAGATGGCGCGGTGCAGGATGCGGTCGATGGCGAGATCGACCAGTTCGCCGACGGTGTTGGTGCGGGGGAGCAGGACTTCGATATCCAGGACGGCGGTATCGTGCCACCAGTCATAGACGGCGAACGGCAGGTTGAGGGCGAGGTTCCAGCGCTGGAGCAGGCCGCCGGTGCTCATCCAGGCCTCGGCGGTATCGGGATAGCCATCTGGCGGGAACCAGAAGTAGGGCATTTGTCCCATTGGTTCGAGCACCCACATGAAATCCTGGGGGGCGACGATGGTGAGGCTGTCGCTCATGGTGCGGAGGGCTGCCGCGAGGAAATCGATGGGGCGGCGGAATTTTTGCCCGGCGGCGGCCATGAACTCGGCAGAGGTGAGGATGTGGCGCAGCACCTGGCGGATGTCGCCTTCGGTGTTGGTAAAGACCTGTGCGGCGCTGTCGATGAGGCTGGCGGGCGGGGTATCGCTGACGAAGCGCACACACAGTTTGCTGCTGATGAAGCGGGCGGTACTGGGATGGCGGGCGAGCAGGTCGAGGAGTTGCAGGCCATCTTCGATGCCGCGCCCGGCAGGGAAGACGTGGCCGAGGATGGTTTTCTCGGCGGCGTCGTGCATATCGCTGTTGAAGGTGAAGGCGGCAGGGTAGCGGTTATCGACGGTCCAGCCGGTGAGGGCGCGGGCGACCTCGCGGACATCCTGCTCGGTATAGCCGCCGTCTACGCCGAGGGTGTGGAGTTCGAGCAGTTCGCGGGCGTAATTCTCGTTAGGATGTTCGGCGTCGCTGACGGCGTTATCCAGGTAGCGGAGCATGGCAGGGCTTTGGGCAGAGGCGAAGAGCAGGTCACGGAATTTGCCGAGCGCATGGCGGCGGATCACGTCGCGGTCATCGACCACCTTCTCGGTGAGCAGGTCGGGTATGGGGATGTTGAAGTGATCGGTCCAGAATTCGACGACACGTTCGTAAAGCTGGCGTTCGCTGTAGGCGGCGCGGTAGATGCGCCCCCACAGCGCAGGAAACAGCACGTTGCCGTAATCCAGGGCGGCCTGCGCCGCGATGGTGGCGACATCGGCGGTGAGGACGGAATGTTCGGCCAGGAAAGTGTCGATGCGCGGGTCGGGGATGGCGTCCGGGTTTAGCTGCCAGTCGATGTAACCCGCGATGCCCATCTCGGCAATGGCGGCGCGATCGTGGGCATTGGCACCCCACGTAACGCGATTCAGGACGTGCAGCGCCGGGTCGATCTCCTGGGCGGCGACATCCGGGCGGGGGAACCCTGCGAAGGCTGCAAGGTTGGGTATGTTTAAGAAGCTGCGGCGGCTCAGTTCCATAATTATGCTCCTGATTTTACTTGATTGTACGCCTGAATCGGGGAAAAGTTGCAGGCGACGGGCGCGGATAGGAATAAAGACCCACAGGCGTATACAGATATTTACGGGGGCGGTGTCCGCCGGAGGGAGAACCCCCCGGCGGGAAGTGCGATCAGGCGCGGACAAGGTGCGCGTGGAAGGCGGTGTTGAACGCCTCCGGTTTCTCGATGTAGGGGGTGTGGCCGGCGTCTGCGATGACGACTTCTTCATAGTGGCCGCCTGCTGCCGCGTACTGGTCGAGGACGGCGCGGGTCTGGCTGATCATGGGTTGTGACGGGAAGACCTCTGCCCCTGGCCAGCCGGGGACGGCCCCCATCGCGCCAAGCGTACCCAGTTCAAACAGTGAGGTATCGCTGACGATCTGATCATCTGCGCCGCGCACCCACAGCACGGGGGGTTTGGGGGTGATGCGGTAGAGCTGTGTGACATCCCCGTTGTAGAGCGGCGAAAGGGCGTTGTTGACGCCGAATTTGCCCGGAGCCACGCCCGGCCAATTGCCGGAGGGCACGGCGTCGCCAGCGTAGTCTTCGGGTCCGATGTGGGTGGAGAGCATGGACGACAGCAGGTCTTCTTCGCGCGCGGGCTTAAACGGCGGCTTCCAGTAGAAGTTGTTCATGACGATGCGGGGCGAGGCCTGGGGATTGTCTGTGGTGCGGTCTGCGCTGCGGATGGCTTCGACCATGGCCGGGTTGACGATGCCAGCGCCGGACCCTGCGCCATCCGGGAAGCACATGTCGCCCGCGGTGTTTTTGGTGCCGCCGAAGCCGTAAGGTGAACCGGGGCAGACGACAGTGGCCGTCCTGATGCGGTGGGGGTAGGCCATCATGAAGCCCCACACCACCGAACCGCCCATCGAATGGCCGACGACGTGAGCAGACTCGATGCCGAGCGCTTCGAGGAGGGCGTTGGCGTCATCTGCGAGATCACCGACGCCGCGTGTGGCGTCGATCTTCTTCTGTGGGTCTGCGTCGCCATAGCCGCGCTGATCGTAGGCGATGCCGCGAAAGCCCGCGGGCAGGGCCAGCATGGTTTCTTCCCAGAAGGTGGCAGAGGACAGGTTGCCGTGAATGAAGAGGACGGGGATGGCGGTTTCGTCACCGCTGAAGAGGACGCGCGTCTTCAGGCGGGGGCTGGTGATGTGCGATTCGGTAATGCCGGGTAAGGTTGGGATGCTCATGGTACTTGTTCTCCTTGTCAACGTAAATTCTGGCAAAAAAAGCAGGTGATGACGCGGCTACTTGACGAGCTGGCCGCGCAGCGTGCGCTTAAGGACTTTGCCCGCCGCGTTGCGCGGGAGTTCGCCCACGTACACCACGGCCCTGGGGACCTTGAACTTGGCCAGGCGCGGCTTGCAGTAGTCGATAATTGCGGTTTCGCTCAGTTCCACGCCCGGTTTGAGGACGATGACGGCGAGGCCGCTTTCGCCCCATTTGTCGTCTGGGACGCCGATAACGGCGGCTTCGGCCACGCCGTCGATCTGGTAAAGCACCTGTTCGACCTCTGCGGGGTAGACGTTTTCGCCGCCGCTGATGTACATGTCCTTGTAGCGATCCACGATGTAGATGCAGCCTTCGTCGTCCACGGTGCCAGCGTCACCGGAGTGCAGCCAGCGGTTACCAAACTCGTCTGTGGTAAAGCTGCTCTCATTGGCGTCTGGACGGTTCCAGTAGCCTGGGGTGACGTTGGGGCCGCTGATGACCACTTCGCCCACGTCGCCGGGCTGCACGTCGTGGAAGTCTTCGGTCACCACGCGCACGCGGGTGTGCAGCAGGGGTTTGCCGACCGAGGTGGGTTTCTTCAGCGCGCGGCGCTTATCGATGAGGAAGACGGTGGGGCTGGTTTCGGTCATACCAAAGCCGAGCTGGATAATAAGCCCTTTGGCCGCGTATTTTTCCAGGACGGCGACCGGCATGGGCGCGCCGCCGCAGCCCCACGACTGAATGTGTGTGAGGTCGGTGGCGTCAAAGTCCGGGTGCTGGCTGAGGAAGAGGTAGATGGACGGCACACCAAAAGCGTGGGTTACACCCAGTGCGGGATCGGTGAGCGTTTCAAGCATGAGGCCGGGATCGAAGCTGCGGGCGATGATGTTGGTGCCGCCCAGGTGGAAGACCGGGTTGGCGTAGAGGTTGAGGCCGCCGGTGTGGAAGGTGGGCAGCACGACATAGTGGACGGTGTCGCAGTTGAGGCCAGACGGGACGCTGATGTTGATGGCGTTCCAGAGCGTCATGCGGTGGGTGATGAGTACGCCCTTGGGGTAGCCGGTTGTGCCTGCGGTGTACATGATGGTCATGGGGGTATCGTGGGTGGTTTGCGGATCCATGTGAAGGGGGGTGGTGGTGCGCGTGATGGCATCCTCGAAGCTGAGGCAGCCATCGCGGGTGGGGTCGTGGGCATCCAGGCGCAGGCACCTGCGGG
>CAZQIJ010000127.1:0-2103 GCA_964592955.1 uncultured Anaerolineaceae bacterium | reverse complement strand
GGCGCCGCGCGGCGCGAACTCTGCATCATAGACGAGGCCGATGGGCGCGGCATCGCTCATGATGAAGAGCAGTTCAGGCTCTGCCAGCCGCCAGTTGAGGGGCAGCATCATGGCACCGGCCTTAACGCAGGCAAACTGAAACTCGAAGTATTCACTGGAGTTTTTGGCAAGGATGGCGACGCGATCACCGGGCTGCACGCCCCATTCGGCGCGCATAAAGTGTGCGAGGCGGGCGGCGCGGTCGTTCATTTCGCCGTAGGTGTAGCGGCGGCCCGTGGCCTGGTCGATGAGCGCCAGTTTCTCCGGGGTACGGTCGGCGTGGAAAGCGATCCAGTCTGAGGCAAGAATATTCATTGGTTGATCCTTAATAATAACTTTAACAGCACGGAAAAATCGAGTGTTGCATCTTCGGGAATGCGGCGAAGTGTAGTGCCCACTGCATCCTGGTCCTGCGCGGTGGGCTAACCCCAGCGGACGGCGATGGCGCTCCAGGTGTAACCGGTACCGGCACCGGCCAGCACGATGAGATCACCGGGTTTGATTTTGCCCTGAGCCAGACCGAGTTCGATGGCCAGGACCTGATCCACGCTCTGGACGTGGCCGTAATCCTGAAGGTAAACCGATTGATCAGGGGTGAGGCCGACGGCTTCGAGGATCTGGACGTAGAACGAGCGCTTCATGTGGGTGATGCCCATAAAGCGCACGTCTGCCAGGGACGCGCCGCTGGTTGTGACGGCTTCTGTGATGACCTTGACGAAGTTCGTCAGGGATGTATCGCCGAGGCGGGCGGCCATGTAGTCCGGGTCGGTCACATCCAGGCGGCCATAGAGGTCACCGACGATTTGCGGTGCGCCTTCGCCGACTGCGGCCTGGGTGAGGATCACGGATTCGCTGAGACTGCCATCGGTGAAGGCAGACGCGCCAAGGATGAGGTTTTCGGTGGCATCGCGCCTGAGGAGCATCGCGCCGCCGCCCGCGCCAAAATTGAGCATGAAGCGCGACCGTTCGTTGCGCGGGTTGATGAGGTCATTTTCGCGGCTGCCAGCGGCCAGCAGCACATAGTGCAGGCGCGGGTCGGCGGTCATCATGCCGCGCGCCATGTTCATGGCGATGGGGGCACCGGCACACAGGGCATAGATCTCGTAGGCGTAGGCGTTGACCGCGCCGACGTTGTGCTGGATTCTGGCGGCGGCATTCCACACGAGGTGGTCTTTGTGTTCGCTGCCATGCGAGATGACGAGGTTGATGGCGTGCGGCGCGACACCGGCCTGGGCGATGGCTTTGCGGGCGGCTTCTGAGGCCATGACGGTGACGGTATCGGCCTCGCCTGCGATGTGGCGCTGGACGATGCCCATCTTCTCTTTAAGCACGGCTTCCGGGATGTCGGTACGGGTGGCAAGCTGCGCGGCGGTTTCGATCTGCGCGGGGAAGTGCGTTCCCCATCCGGCGATACCGATCTGAGTCATAAAGTACCTTCGCAATAACACTGTTTTGGAAAAGTGCGGTTGAGATTAGCGCACTGGGGAGCGGCGGCGCAAGCGCGGACAAAACAAACGAAGTCTGATGGGAGAAAGGCGAAAAGAATCGAAACCGGGGGGTGGCGAGCGGTGCGCGCGCACGTAAGGCTGTGCCAAGAAGATAATGCTCAGGCAGGGTATGCAGCCCTCACCCCGCCAGCCCCCACTCCTGGCGAAGCGTTCGGGAGTGGGGGGAGAAGGGGGAAGGCAGAAGCGCAGCAGACGTTACCCCAGCAGTGACGGTGGACCGGGGGTACTGCGGAGGCCAGGCGGTGATGCTAGTCTTCGGCCAGGACGATAATACGGTCGCCGGGCGTGAAGGTGACGCGCGCGGACCTGGCGGGGTTGACGTGAATGCCGTAGGCGTTGGACACATCGCCTGACTCTGCCGCGATGCGGTAGCCGATGGCGATTTCGCCGCGACGGCGCGCGGCCTCAATGACCGTGTAGAAATTGACGGCGCGGCCCGGCTGAATGTAGATATCGGCGGGTTTGAGGTAAAGCTCAACGCCTTCGGGGTCGAAGAGGTCTTCGAAGACGGCCATGAGGTCGCGGTTTTCTGAGACCTGGGACAACATGAGGCTTA
>CAZQIJ010000126.1:0-10688 GCA_964592955.1 uncultured Anaerolineaceae bacterium | reverse complement strand
GGTCTGGGCATCCTCAGCGGTGACCACCTCAAAAGCGCCAGTGACCTGGGCCTGCCGCTGGTGGGCGTGGGCCTGCTGTACCAGGAAGGGTACTTTCAGCAATACCTGAACGCGGACGGCTACCAGCAGGAAAGCTACCCGGTGGTGGATTACGCCAACCAACCGGTGCAGCTTCAGCGGGACGCCGATGGCAAACCCCTGAAGATCAGTGTGCCCATGCCGGGGCGGCAGCTCCACGCGCAGATCTGGCTGGTGCAGGTGGGGCGCGTGCCGCTGTACCTGCTGGACAGCAATATTGCCGAAAACCCCCGCGCCGAAGACCGCAACCTCACCGACCGTCTCTATGGCGGGGATCGCCGCCAGCGCATCCGCCAGGAAATTCTGATGGGCATCGGCGGCATTCGCGCCCTGGAGCTGCTGGGCAAGCGCCCGGACGTGTGCCATATGAACGAGGGGCACTCCGCATTTCTGGCGCTGGAACGTGCGCGCGTGCTGATGAGCGAAAAGAAGATGACCTTTGAGCAGGCGCGCGAAATCCTGCGGGCCAGCACCATCTTCACCACGCATACACCCGTCCCGGCGGGGCTGGAACGCTTTGGCTATGATCTCATCGACGAGCACTTCGTCGAATACTGGAAAAGCCTTGGCCTCACGCGAGAGCAGTTCCATAACCTGGGGCGCGAAACGATGGGCGATTACGACCTGTTCTCGATGGCGGTGCTGGCGCTGAAGATGTCGTCAGAGGCCAACGGGGTCGCGGCGCTGCATGGCGTCGTCTCGCGCAATATGTGGCAGTGGCTTTACCCGAATGTGCCGGAACACGAAGTGCCCATCCGCGCCGTGACCAACGGCATCCACATGAATACCTGGATCAGCCGCGAGATGAGCACCCTCTTTGACCGCTACCTGAACCCATCCTGGCGCACCAATGAGAACGATCCCGCCATCTGGCAGGATGTTGAACTGATCCCGGACAGCGAATTGTGGCGCACCCACGAACGCCGCCGCGAACGGCTGGTGGCCTTCACCCGTGCCCGCCTGCGCGAGCAGCTCATCAGGCGCGGGGTGCCCCAGAGTGAGGTAAAGGGCGCAGACGAAGTGCTGAACCCAGACGCGCTGACGATTGGGTTCGCGCGCCGTTTCGCCACCTACAAACGCGCAACCCTGATCTTTGACGATGTGGAAAAGCTGATCCGCCTCGTCAACGACCCAGAACGCCCGGTGCAGTTTATCTTTGCGGGCAAGGCGCACCCCCACGATGAAGCAGGCAAGGAGTTTATCCGCCAGATCATCAAGATGACGCGCGTCCCGGAACTGCGGCACTCGCTCGTCTTCCTCGAAAATTACGATATGAGCATCGCCCGCTACCTGGTTCAGGGCGTGGATGTGTGGCTGAATAACCCCCGCCGCCCCAAGGAAGCCAGCGGCACCAGCGGTATGAAGGTCATCTATAACGGCGGCCTCAACTGCTCGATCCTGGATGGCTGGTGGGACGAAGGCTACAGCCCGGATGTGGGCTGGGCCATTGGCGCGGGCGAAGAATACGATACCCAGAACTGGGGCCAGCAGGACGCCATCGAAAGCCAGGCGCTCTATAACATCATGGAGCAGGACATTATCCCGCTGTACTATGAGCGCGGGCGGGACGGCCTGCCGCGCGGTTGGATTGCCAAGGTCAAGGCCAGCATGAAGAAGCTCGCCCCCTTCTTCAACACGCGCCGCATGGTGCAGGAATATGCTGAGGAGTACTACATGCCGGCCTATGCGCGCTACGTGAGCATGACCACGCCGGATTACGAAAAAGGGCTGGAATTCACCAGTTGGTACAGCAATGTTAACCTCAACTGGAACAAGGTCAAAATTGTGAGGGTCGAGCTGGCCAACCAACCGCAGGTGAAGGTGGGCGAAGACCTCGAAGTACGTGCGGTGGTGGACCTGGGTGCGCTTAAGCCGCTGGATGTGTGCGTGCAGTTGTATTACGGCACGCTGGAGACCAACGGCACCATCAGCGATGACGGTCAGGCCATCGACATGCAGCCAGAGAAAGCCAACGGCGGCACAGAGCACGTCTTTAAGACCACCGTCAAATATATGACCAGCGGCGAACGCGGCATCTCTGTCCGCGTGATGCCGCGCCACGAGTACCTGGCAACACCGTTCCAGTCCGGGTTGCTCATCTGGGCCTGATGCAGTAAACGCATCAGCGCCTGTGCGACAACCACCTGTTGAGGGGGACACGCGCCTGCATGCCCCCCTCACATGTCGCGCTTTCAAAGCGCCCCCTCTGGCGCATTCCCCCCTCAGAACCCCATCGCGCAGCGTCCACACTTGGAACACACGCCGCTGCATCACAGGGCACACACGTTCACGCGCAAGCACCGCACCCCCGGGCACACTGGCGTATCGGCGGTTTCTTATTTGCGCTGAGTTCGGCTATAATAGGACTTTCGGCAAATCTGTTCAATTAAACCAGATGTGCGAGTAATGACGAGTAATCTCCCACAACCGTTCCCGGACGAACTGCCAGCTACTTGCGCCTATCGCATCGGGCAGTGGTATCTCTCATGGCATGGGTCAGACAAGGCGTTGGGGCAGTATTTCACCCCCGCTGCAACCGCACGTTTTATGGCGCAACACCTGCCACTGAACGGTAGCCCGGCGCGCCTGCTTGATCCGGGTGCGGGGGTAGGCATTTTGTCGTGTGCAGTGTGCGAGATCGCGGCGGTGGATCTTGCGTTGGAAGCCTTTGAATTGGACGACGCACTGGCGCACTACCTTGATGCTTGTCTGCGCTATGCCCAGGCATGGATGGCGAAGCGAGGCTATTCGCTGACGTATGCGATCCGCCGTGAAGATTTTGTATGACCTACGCTGATGCGCTCTACTGGTCAACAGCACAGCCTTTTGATGCGGTCATCACCAATCCCCCGTACTTCAAGCTTTCGAAATCTGACCCCCGTGCGCGGGCCGCGGAGCGTGTCGTGCATGGCCAGCCGAACATCTACGCGCTGTTCATGGCGGTGAGCGCAGCGCTGCTGCGTCCTGGTGGTTATGGCATGTTTATCACGCCGCGCAGTTATGCTGCCGGGCAGTACTTCAGCCGTTTCCGGGAGTTCTTCTTTGGGCGCATGCGCCCCCGCATGATCCATCTGTTCGAGTCGCGGCGTGAGGTGTTCGATGATGTCCTCCAGGAGAGCCTGATTCTGCTTGCCGAGCGGTCTGACCAGGACAGCGACATCCGCTTATCGTCCAGTGCCAGCAGTGACTTCGACCAAATGACGCAGCGACGAAAACCAGCAGAGGAAGTGCTTGGGGCAGGCAACATCCTGCATCTTGCGCTGACGGATGAAGACGATACTGTAGGCAGAATCGTACACGCATGGTCTGGCAGCCTGCGCGCCTATGGGATGGAAATCTCAACCGGTCCCGTCGTGCCTTTCCGGGCAACCGGGTTTGTTTGCGCCACTGGCGACCTGCCGTTTACCCATGCGCCGCTGCTGTGGATGCAGAACGTCAAACCCATGCGCTGTGAGTGGCCGGTGCGGCACAAATCCCAGTACATACGAACCGAGGGTGCGCAGAAACTGCTGCTGCCAAACAAAAATTATGTGCTGCTGCGCCGCTTCAGCGCCAAAGAGGAACGTCAGCGGTTGACCGCCGCGCCGTACCTTGCTGACCTGAATACACCCGTTATTGGGATTGAGAACCACCTGAATTACATTTACCGACCGGGGGGTGATCTATCCCCTGATGAAACGCGCGGGTTGGCGGTGCTGCTCAACAGCAGCCTGATGGACACTTACTTTCAGCGGTTCAGCGGCAATACCCAAGTGAGCGCGACCGAACTCCGCGCGCTGCTGCTGCCTCCGCTTGCATTGATAGTTGAAATGGGCCACTTGAGCGTTCGGCCCGATACCCCTGTTGATATTCTCGTTAACGAAGTGTTGGGTCTGTATGCCTGAAATCAGCGAAGCACACGCGATTCTTGCGGCATTGGGGATGCCCCATGCGCAGCAGAGTGTAATGGCGGCACTGACTCTGCTTGCCCTGTGTGGACTAAAACCTGAGGATCACTGGTCATCAGCGCGGCGGCAAAGCCTGACCGTCACCAAAGGGATCATGAATTTCATCCGTGATGCCTATGGTCACGCCTATGCGCCGAACACGCGCGAAACGTTGCGCCGACAGGTGCTGCACCAGTTTGTACAGGGCCGCATCGCAGACTATAACCCGGATGCGCCCACACTGCCGACCAACAGCCCAAAGGCGCACTATGCTGTGAGCGAAGCTGCCCTTGCAGCCGTGCAAACTTATGGCAGCGCCGAATGGGATGAGGCGGTTGAGCGTTTCAGAACGACACAGGGAAGCCTTGTGACATTGTACGCTGCTTCAAGGCAGTCTGGCGGCGTAGCAGTCTGTCACACTCCCTGATGGCTCAAAGCTCACACGCTCGCCTGGCCAACATAATCAGTTGCAGGCACAGGTGATTGAATTATTCGCACCTCAGTTTGCATCCGGCGCGCTGCTGCTATATCTGGGGGATACCGCCGACAAAGACCTGTACATTGCCTCCCAGCAGTTGATTGAACTTGGCATTCCAGTAAACGAGCACGACAAACTGCCAGACATTATTCTTTATGTGCCGCAAAAGAACTGGTTGTATCTGATCGAAGGGGTCACTTCGCACGGACCGATGACACCGAAACGCATCATTGAACTGAACGCCATGCTGCAAAACTGTTCTGCGGGCAGAATCTTTGTCACGGCATTCCTCACGTTTGCAGAGTTTCGGCGGCATATGCGCAACATTGCGTGGGAAACAGAAGTGTGGATCGCGGAAGTCCCTGAACATCTGATTCACTTCAACGGAGATCGGTTTCTGGGTCCACGGAAATAACATCATTTCCGGCATCGGTTGGGGGGCACTAACTGGAACAGTGCGGCTGGAGTTCACGTCCCCAGCCAAGATGTGTGGGTTACACATAGGCTTCTTACAGCATCCGGGCGGGCACATTGCCCCGCCCCTGCAGGTGTTGGATTATTTTCTTAGAATAGCCTTATGGAGAAATCAAAACGAACACGCACAATCGTAGGGACGAGGCCTGCCTCGTCCGCCCCGGACAACGCAGGCGTTGTCCCTACAGGGGGTGTATCTGATTTGCGTTTTCCATTAGGCCGTCACAAGCAAGTAGCCATCCCGATGATGATTACACATCCTTCGCGCCCCCAGGAACGCGGCCTACACCAACGGCGCGCGCTTCGCTACAATGACAGCCCATATCGACAGCACGACGTGCAGCGCCACACCGCACGGCCTGGGATCTGCTGACGTTTGTGCCTGCTTCGCTGCGCATAACGCATCACAGCCAGCAAGGTCAACCGAACCGAACTAGCATGAAGGAAATCTATGTCCGACGAACTGCGCTCCGGCGGTATCGCCATCCTCGATTTTGGCTCGCAGTACACCCAGCTTATCGCGCGGCGCGTGCGCGAGCAGGGCGTGTATGCAGAGGTGTTCGCGTTTGATGCCGAACCGGAACAACTTCTGCGTCACCAGCCCAAGGGCTTCATCTTCTCCGGCGGACCCAACAGCATCTACGAGGCGGGCGCGCCCCAGCTTTCGGGCCATGTGCTGAACCTGGACCTGCCCATGCTTGGCATCTGCTATGGGATGCAGGCCATGACCCACGCCCTCGGCGGCGTGGTCGCGCCTTCACAGAAGCGTGAATATGGCGCGGCAGAGATTCGCGTCCTCACCCCGGATGTCCCGTTTTTCGCCGCTGTGCCAGAACGCTCCCAGGTCTGGATGTCGCACGGGGATCGCATCGAAACCCCGCCGCCCGGTTTCGTCTCGCTGGCCACCTCTGGCAATTCACCCTACGCCGCCATAGGCAGCCCGGCGCGCGGCTGGTATGGGGTGCAGTTTCACCCGGAAGTCGTCCACAGCGCGTATGGCACGCAGATCCTGCGCAATTTTCTGTTTGAGGTGTGCGGCTGCGCACCCAAATGGACTCCCGGCGCGTTTATCGACGACGCGGTAGAGACGATCCGGGCACAGGTGGGCAGCGCGCGTGTGCTGCTCGCGCTTAGCGGCGGCGTGGATTCCGCGGTGGCCGGTGCGCTGATCCAGCGTGCCATTGGTGACCGCCTGGTCGCCGTGTTCGTCAATACCGGTATGATGCGCCAGGATGAACCCGAACAGGTGGTGCGTGTGTTCCGGGACGAGCGCGGCATGAACCTCACCGCGCTGGACGCCACCGAAGAATTCCTCTCGCGGCTTCAGGGCATCACCGAACCGGAACAGAAACGCCGCATCATCGGCGCGCAGTTTATCGCAGCCTTTGCACACTTCGCGCGCGGCCTGGACGACGTGCCGTTTCTGGCCCAGGGGACCATCTACCCGGACGTGATCGAGAGCGCGTCTGGCCACAAGACCGCCCGGACGATCAAGAGCCATCACAATGTGGGCGGCCTGCCGGATGACCTGCACTTCACCCTGGTCGAACCCCTGCGCGACCTCTTTAAGGACGAGGTGCGGCGGGTGGGTACCGCCCTGGGCCTGCCCGATGAAATCATCTGGCGGCAGCCGTTTCCGGGGCCAGGACTGGCGATTCGCTGTCCGGGCGAAATCACCTGGGAGCGGCTGCAAACCCTGCGCCATGCAGACGCCATCTTTATCCAGGAACTGGAGCGCGCCCACCTGCTGCGCGTGACCGCAGACGGCGGCACCGCCCAGTGCTTTGCTGTGCTGCTGCCCGTGAAGAGTGTGGGCGTGATGGGCGATAACCGCACCTACGAGGAAGTCGTGGCGCTGCGGGCGGTGGTAACGGACGACTTCATGACAGCGGACTGGGCACGCCTGGATTACGGCCTGCTGGCGCGCGTCAGCGCACGCATCGTCAACGAGGTGAAGGGCGTGAACCGCGTGCTGTACGACATCACCAGTAAGCCGCCGTCCACCATCGAGTGGGAGTAGTGGGCCAGGGGGGAGGTTCGGCGAAAACCAACGCGGTTCTGGCTTTGCCACCCCCCTGAACCCTGAACCGGCGCGGGTTGCAGATTCGGATGGACTTGCTACACTAATGTGGAAACCTAACAGAAAAGACTGTCGGCACATGGTCGATCTCTCTCAACTCATTCAGGCGCGCGAACGTCTCGCCCACCACCTTACACCCACACCGGTAGAACATGCCGCTGGCCTGGGTAAATCGATCTGGCTGAAACTGGAAAACCTTAATCCCACCCATTCATTTAAGGTGCGCGGCGCGCTGAACGCCGTGCTGACGCTTACAGACTCGCAGCGGCGCGTGGGTGTGCTCACCGCTTCTTCTGGCAACCATGCGCTGGGGCTGGCTTTTGCAGCACAGTTGACCCAGACCCGCGCACAGGTCTATATGCCCACCACCACACCGCGCCGGAAAATATCCGGGGTGCGGCGCTATGGCGCAGAAGCCGTCTTGATGGGAGAAAACTACGACGCTACCGAAAGCCATGCGCGACAGATCGCGCGCGACAGCGGCACCACTTTTATCTCACCATATAATGACCGGGCGGTGATCGCGGGGGCCGGTACCATCGGCCTGGAGATTCTCGACCAGCTCTCCAATATCGGGCGCGTCATCGTGTGTGTGAGCGGCGGCGGGCTGATTTCCGGCATCGGTTTGGCGATAAAGGCGCTGGCACCCCATGTGGAACTGATCGGCGTTAACGCGCAATCTGCCCCGGCCATGTACAATTACCTCTATGGCACACGCCTGCCGCAGCAGTGGCACACATTGGCAGACGCGCTCTCTGGCGAAGTGGAGGCTGCATCGCTCACCTTCGGCCTGGTGCAGCGCCTGGTAGACCGGATGGTGCTGGTGGACGAAGACGCCATCCTTGAGGCCATCCGCTGGCTGCACGACGAACAGGGATGGATTGTGGAAGGTGGCGGCGCGGTGGGTGTGGCCGCAGTGCTTAGCGGCGCGGTACCCAACGATGCCCGCCCGACCGTGATTGTAGTCACCGGCGGCAACATTGACGCCGCCGTCTTGCAGGCGATTTTGTGCGGGGATACAGGTGTGGGGAAGTAAACAAAACGATGACGACCCTCCAAAGACTCAAAGAAATCAGACGCCATCTGGAAACGCTGTCGCGGCTGCTGGTGGGGCAGTCGCA
This sequence comes from uncultured Anaerolineaceae bacterium, assembly GCA_964592955.1. GTDB lineage: Bacteria > Chloroflexota > Anaerolineae > Aggregatilineales > Phototrophicaceae > CAZQIJ01. The sequence continues at coordinate 2,531 of CAZQIJ010000126.1, read as the reverse complement.
GGATATCCAGGAAGAGATGGCTGCGCTGCGCCGGGTGCTGGATCAGCTCGAAGCAGAGCAGTACCAGGCGCTGGCGCTGGAACGCGCCCGACCGATTATCGAGGCAGTGCGCGCGCTGCGAGCAGAAACCCCCGGCGTCGCCCCGGATCTGCGCCCTGGGGCCGAAATCGTCCTGGGGGCAATCATCGAGGCGCTGGGGGCAGAACGCGGCTTTATCGTGCTGCGCGACCCTTCCGGGGACTTCAAGGTCAACGCGTCGGCAAACTATCCGCAAGAGGTTACCGAGGAAGTCCCCGATATCGTGATCAAAGAGGTCGTCAACACCGGCCACAGTATGCTTACGAGCAATGCCCAGATCGACAATCACTATGGCAGCCAGAACAGCATTGTCATGCGCGGGCTGCGCAGCATCACCGCCGTGCCCATCAAGGACGGCGGCGAGGTTGTGGGTGTGGTGTATGCAGATACCCGCTTCCGCAGCGGCCTGTTTAAGACCGACGACATGCTGCTGGTCGAAACCATCACCGCGCAGCTTTCGGACCTCCTGCTCTCGCCCAACATGGATAAGCCCCTGCCGCCGCCGCAGCCCGCGCAGCCCCCTGCTGCCGTCTCCCCATCCCCTGCCCCCCCACGCCGGCAGGAAGCCCCGGCGAACCAAGCAGAAAGCAGCCCGGAAATCCCAGAGCCGCAGTCCGTGAATCGCGGTGCCGGAATCAACGTGCTGGACTGGCTGGCAGAACAGGCCAAACGCCTGGCTGGCAGCGATGAAAAAGCGGAGGCGGCTGGCGAGGGCGCGCCCCCCGAACCCGCGACCGTACCCCCAGCCCCGCCTGGGGTATCTGGCTCTGTGATCTACGATCTGGACGATGTGCTGACGGAAGAAGACGAATCCGAACTGGCGACCGAAATCCTGCACACCCCTGCCAACGCCGTGCAGTTTTCGGCCTACTACCCTGTGGAAATCATACCGGGTAGCTGGGAACCGCTTTTTGTTTACATGTTCCGCGCCTATGCCGTGCAGCTTGTGGAGAAAGACGCGCGCGGTGAAGTGGCCGCACGCGGCGGCGAGTTCCGGCGGGCTTCCAGCACCGCACGCCAGTTCGTGGAGGATGGCGCAATCCTCACCGTCACGCCGCATCTGCCCGGATTCCAGTTCAACCCCCCGCATCTGCCGTTCGGATTTTATGAGGATTGGCAGCGGCTGGATTTCAAGATGCGCGCGCACACCGCACCGCTGGAAATTGCGACCAACGGCGGCGTCACCTTTGCCCTGAACGGCGTCATCATCGCGGAAGTCCCGCTGTCGGTGTTCGTCACCCGCAGCCCGCGCCCCACCCGGATTGTCTCTGAAAACCGGATCTATAACGCCATCTTTTGCAGTTACAGCCACGACGATACGCGGGTTGTGGAGCGTGTGGAGCGGGCCTATAAGGCGCTGGGGCTGGATTATCTGCGCGACATCCACAGCCTGAAGAGCGGCCAGACCTGGAATGACAAGCTCTACGAGATGATTGACCGTGCCGATATCTTCCAGTTGTTCTGGTCACCCACTGCCGCGCGCTCGCAGTATGTGGAGCTGGAATGGCGGCATGCCCTCACCCGCAGCGACCGCCCGGCCTTCATCCGCCCTGTATACTGGACGAAACCGATTCCGTCGGTGCCGCAGGCGCTCAGCCACATTCATTTTGCCTATGAGCCTGAACTGGCCGAAGACTAAGTACAACCCATTTAGATCCGCCGGATTTTGGGGTGGACGAGGCGGGCCTCGTCCCTACGCTTGTGCGTAGTCGTTCTGGTTTGTCCATTAGTCCACATCGGCGGCGCAGGGGCACGGCGCACCGTGCCCAACCGCGCATAATTTCCCCCAACGTAGGCTAACTGTTGCCGCCCAGCAGCCCAATCTTCACGGCGTCATCCCAGCTCAGCTTGCCTTTGGAGCCTTGCTGCGGCTGGTTGAGTTCTTCATCGATCTTGTCCAGGTCGAAGAGATCATCCATGTTGTCTGCGATGGGGTCGCCAAACAGCTTGTTGGGATCCATGTCCGCCAGGGGTTCAAGTTGGAAGACGGGTTCGGGTTCGGCGGAGATATCGGCAGGGGCAATATCGGCTTTCGCCAGGATGACGGGTTCTTCTTCTTCGCGCATCTTTTCGCGGCGCGCTTTGTCCCGCACTTCTTTTTCCACCACCTGCACGGACGGCTGAATGAAGAAGGCTGCCGGGCCGATGAGCGCGATCATGTCTTCAACCGCGCGCCGCCCGTAACGGTTTACAGAACCCAACTGGCGCGAACCCATCTGGCCATCGAAGACCACACACACGAAGTGATGCATGCCCACCGACAGCATAAACACATCGTACTCTTCGCCGTCATAGAACTGCATCGTGGAAAGCTGCCCACCCACCAGGTCCTTCACATCTTTGGCGGTAAGCACAGCAGGCAGCAGCGAAGCGGTCAGTTTCTCGCGGTTCAGGTAGCCCACAGCGCCGCGTTCAAGCAGCACCTTGCCATCGCGCGCCGCCAGCACAATCGC
>CAZQIJ010000125.1:0-10765 GCA_964592955.1 uncultured Anaerolineaceae bacterium | reverse complement strand
GTGCGGTCTCCATCCGGGCAAGCAGCGCGTGATTTGATCATGTCGCTGAAGGTGATTGTGCTGCCCTGCAGCGTGTAGACCGCGCCGAAGGAGTTGCAGCCGGTGGTGCCGCCCGCGCCGTTTTCGGCGTCAAATTCCAGCGTAATCGCGGTATTTTCGAGCACGGGGGTTTCGCCAATCGTCTGCAGCTCCCACGCTGTCTCGGCCAGTGCCAGCGCACGCGCAAAGACCAGCGTCTGGCCTTCGCTTGTCCGCAGGGTCAGCATGTCGTCCGCCAGTTCATAGCGGGTGGCGGATTGCAGTGCGGTCAGAAATGCCGTCTCCTGCTGGCTGATGTCGGGATCTGCGCACGCCATCCGGGTGCTGCCCAACTGACCAAACGCCAGCGTCCCCGCGCCGGTCTCTACGTTGCCGCTATAGGTGTTGCACCCGCCTGAACCGTACACGCCGCCGCCTTCATCAAAAACCAGCGTCACCGAACCACCTGCCGCTTCATCGTTCAGCGTGACGAGCTGCCATGCGCTCCCGGCCAGCGTCGCCATCGCATCAAACACCAACTGCTGGCCGTCGGCAGTCGTAATCGTCAGCCTGCCCTCCGTCACAGCATAGCTTGAGGCGGTTTGCAGCGCAGCCAGGTAAGCCTGTTCCTGTGTGTTTACCTCAGTTTCGCACGCCATCAGGGTGCTGATAACTTCGCTGAAGGTGATGCTGCTGCCGTCAATCAGGTAGGTTGCGCCGTAACCGTTGCACCCCGCGCTGCCGCCCGCGCTGTTATCTGCCTCAAATTCCAGCGTGACCTGCACACCCTCAATGACGGATTCGCCCGCCAGCGTCGCCAACTGCCAGCCTGTGCCCTCCAGCGCGTTGTCTTCCTGGGCTGCCGCGCTGCCCACACCATAAACAGCCAGTCCGATCAGGGCGGCGGTTGCCACCGTGCGCTGCACTGCGTCAAACAATTTCATGTGTGCTTTCCTTTCCGAGACGAATGCCTCAATCACGTGTTGCCTTCACACCTATCAAACGGCAAAGCGTTCCGTTTGGTTCCCCGCCGCAGGTGGTTTTTCATGGGACTCTAACGCTGCGGGTCTCATGTATTCGATTACATGGTTACGCGATGACATAGAAGCGTGAATTGTCACCCATCGCCCCTGATGTTCATCACTGTTACCTTGACACCCACAGGACTAGGATGAGGTTAGTCTTACATGCAGGATTGCTTGAGAACCTGCGTACCGATGTGGTGTAGTGTCGGAAGGGGGCATTGTGTTCATTCCGAACACGTTCTGGATGTTCATAGCTCTGTTTGGCATCGTGGTGAGCGCGGTGATGGCCGTTCGGGCCACCCGTTTGCTCGTCTCCGCCTTATGGTTAATCGCCGTCAGCATACTGACCGCAGTTGCATTTTCCCTGTATGGTGCCGTCAGCCTGGCAGTCCTGGAGCTGAGTGTGGGGGCGGGGTTGGTGGCGGTGCTGCTGCTGTTTGCCATCAGCATTGCCGGTGATGAAACCGATGTTCTGCCATCGATCGTCCCGCGCTGGCTCGCCGCTGCGGGGATTGCCATCCTGTTCCTGCTGGTTCTGGCGGCCTTGTCGCTGGTGGGGGACCCATTTCTACCTGAAGGCCTGAAGGGTGACGCGCTCCCGCTGATCCTGTGGGATCAGCGCGCCGCCGATGTCGTGCTCCAGCTCGCACTGATTTTCACCGGCGCGCTCACGATCCTTGCGCTGCTGGCGGAAAAACAGCCCCTGGTTCCGGCCTCGGCGCTGGTGCCAGCGCGCATAGGCGAGGCAGCCGAAGAACCGCCGGACGCAGTCGCAGAAGCGGTTGAGGCTGAGGAAGCGCTTTATGCGCGCGCCCCTGAAAGCGAGGTGGCGCTGTGATCGTGGTGGCCATCGTGCTTATCGCACTGGTCGCGCTGTATGGTCTGCTTACGCAGCGCAACCTGCTCAGGCTCATCGTGGCGCTGGACGTGCTCATGAAAGCCGCAATGCTGGCCTTTATGGAGGCCGGGCGCGTTTCAGGAAGTTTAGCGCTCACGCAAAGCCTTGCCTTTACTGTCATCGTGGTCGATACGATTGTGCTGGTCATTGCGCTCGCGCTGGCCATTCAGGTGCGGCGGCGCTGCGGCACACTGGATGTTGGTCAGCTTACCACCCTGAGGAGGTAACCGCATGGAAGGCTGGTGGATTGTCGCAATCGCCTGGTCTGGCGCATTGGCCATGCCGTTCCTCAGGTCGCATCGTGCGGCATCATCCGTTGCTGTGCTTACCGCGTTCAGCGCATGCCTGCTGCTGCTGACCCCTGCTGACGGACTGGGCGTGTTTCTTACGCTCGTGGCGGTCATCATCGGCGCGCTGGCGGTCATCTTCTCGGCAGATTACATGCGCGGCTCTGCCGAGATCGGGCGCTATTACGCGCTGCTGCTGCTGTTCATAGGCGCGATGGCCGGGCTTGTCCTCAGCGAGCGTCTGCTGCCGCTGCTTATCTTTTGGGAGATCACGGCGCTCTGTTCCTTTGCCCTTATCGCCTTCCACAACGATGACCCCAAAGCGGTGGCAGGCGGCATCACGGCGCTCATCGTCACGCAGATCGGCGGGGTGGGGCTGATGGGCGGTTTGCTGCTGGCACAGGCTGCCCTGGGCACTGATGAAATCGCGGCGCTGCTGGCACAGGCACACACGCTTGCGCCGCATACGCTCAGTTTCATCGCGTTCGGCTTTCTGCTGGCGGCGGCTGCCAAGTCTGCCCAATTTCCGTTTCACATCTGGCTGCCTGGCGCGATGGAAGCGCCGACACCCGTAAGCGCGCTCATCCATGCTGCGACGATGGTCAACGCGGGTGTTTATCTGCTGGCGCGCTTTTACCCTGCCTTCCACGCGGTGCCGGGCTGGGCGACAAGCGTGGCGCTGGTGGGTGTGTTGTCTGCGCTGCTGGGTGCAGCCATGGCCCTAACCGCCACAGACCTCAAGCGCGTGCTGGCCTACTCGACGATCAGCCAGCTTGGTTACATGGTCTATGCTGTCGGGGTCGGGGCGCTGTTTGCCAGCCAGTTTCATCTGCTTAGCCACGCCATCTTTAAAGCGCTGCTGTTTCTCGCTGCCGGCGCGGTCATCCACGCCACCGGCACGCGCGATCTTAACCGGATGGGCGGCCTGGGGGCGCAGATGCCGTTGGTGCGCCTGACCTTTGTGATTGGCGCGCTGGCGCTGGCGGGCATACCGGTCCTTAACGGCTTCTGGAGCAAGGAATATCTGCTGGAGAGCGGTCTGCATCATGGCGAAGCGTGGATGTCAGCCGTCATGCTGTTTGTGGCGGGGCTTACCGCGCTCTACACGCTGCGTGTGGTGTGGCGCGTATTTTACGGCCAGCCGCGCAGCGCCCTGCATGCGCACGATGCGCCGTCCTCCATGCGCTTCGTCCTTGTGGCGCTGGCGCTGGCTGCACTGACCAGCGGGCTGCTGGCGGCTCCTTTGGGGGTACTGCTCGGCACACCGGCGGAGGACGTTCTCGCCGAGGTGCTGCGCGCGCCGTCCACACTGCTCACGCTGCTGGTGACTGCTGGCGGTTTCTGCCTGTGGGTGCTGCGTGGCAGTGCGCACCGGTTCGATGCGCTGGCCAGCATCGCGCGCAGCGATTTCGGCTTCACCTGGTTAACCCGCCAGGGTGTGAACATCACACGGCAGGCTTCGGACGGCCTGCGTACCGTGCAAACCGGCCATCTCAGTTGGAACCTGGCGGCTGTGCTCGTGACGTTGACCGTCCTGGTGGCGCTGCTTATGGCGGGACTGCTGCAAGGAGGGATGCAGTGAACGAGACACTGGTTTTGATGGGCATCCCGATGACTGCCTCACCCCTGGTGTATCTGCTGGGGCGGCTGCGCACGCGCAGCAATTACCCCGCGCTGGCGGGGCGCTGGCTTGCGCTGGTCGCACTCAGCGCCGCTGCCGTGTGGATGCTGTTAATGGCGCGCACGATCCCGGCGACGCTCACGGTGGGTAGGGTGCATTTCTTGTTTGACGGCCTCAGCCTGCTGCTGGTCGCGCTGGTGCTCATGCTGGCCGTTGTCGTGACGATTTTTTCCTTCCCATACGTGCATGGCGAAGAAGGCGAAGAAAAGTATTACGCGGCGCTGTTAATGATGACGGGCGCGATGGTTGGCCTGATGTGTGCCGCAGACCTCTTTAACCTCTGGATCTGGTTCGAGCTGATGAGCGTGTCGTCTTACCTGCTGGTGACGTTTGCGCATGAACAGCCCTCAGCGCTGGAAGCCGGTATCAAGTACCTTGTGCAGAGCGCGGTGGGGTCTTCGTTTATCCTGTTCGGCATCGCCATCACCATCGCAGCAACCGGCACAACGGCCATCACACCCAACGTGATCACCTCCCCGCTGGCGCTCATCCTGCTGCTGGTCGGGTTTGGCGTTAAGGCTGCGCTGGTGCCCCTGCACCTGTGGCTGCCAGATGCCCACGCCCAGGCTCCCAGCGGGATCAGCGCCCTGCTGTCGGGTGTCGTCATCGAAGTGGCGCTGGTGGCGCTGCTGCGCTCCCTGGCCATGATGGCGCTGCCGGTCGGCGGGCTGCTGATGACCTTCGGCGCGGTCAACATCCTGGTTGGCAACCTGATGGCGCTGCCGCAGACCCAGCTCAAACGGCTGCTGGCCTATTCGAGCGTTAGCCATATGGGCTATATCGTCCTGGGATTCGGCATTGCGCTTTACACCGGTACCGCAGAAGCTGCCCAGGCGGCAGCCTTCCACCTGGTCACGCACGGACTCATGAAGGCGCTGGCGTTCCTTGCGGTGGGCGCGTTCATGCTCTGCCTCAACGGCAAAACTATCCAGATCATGGATCTCGCCGGTGCGGCACGGCGCTACCCGCTGCTGGCGCTGGCCCTCACGCTGGCGCTGCTCAGCCTGGGTGGAATGCCGCCGCTGGCCGGGTTTATGTCCAAGTGGCAGATCTTTACCGCTGGTTTTGCCAGCCAGGACGCCGCCATCCAGGGGCTGGTGCTGTTTGCCGCGCTCAACAGTGTGCTGTCGCTGGCCTACTACACCCCCATCATCAGCGTGCTGTACCGGGAAAAGCAGTCTGTTGAGGTCAAACATGGCTTCGCGCTGCCGGGATTAATGCGCATTCCGCTGCTGTTGCTGGTGCTGGGAGTTTTGCTGCTGGGCATCGCACCGCAGCTTGCAGCCGATCTCACGCACGCGGCGGGGGCCGCGCTGCTCGCGGCCTTTGGCGCATGATAACCGAACCCGGTAAAGACGAAACCTGAAAGGAACATGTGCTATGCCCGTACTTGCGTTTTTGGTTTATCTGGCGTTCGTCGGGGCGCTTTATTTCGGTGGACGGTCATTCTCAAAAATGCCGGGCCGCCACTCTCATCTGTATGCCAGCGGCGAACGCCACGTTTTCGGCGCGCATTCGGTGCAGGGGTACAGCGCGTTTTTCATCACTGCCCTGTTTTTCGCGGTGATGCATCTGGGGGTTCTGGTGGTTGCCAGCGGCACACCCGCACCCCTCACCGCTGTTTACATCGCTGGACTGGCGCTGACGCTGCTCGCGCTCATTCTCGGATAAGAAGGTGCTGCATGCTATTGGACAGACTCAAGACCTGGGGACGCATCCACTCCCCCTGGGCAATTCACTACAACAGCGGCTCGTGCAACGGCTGCGACATCGAAATTCTGGCCACCCTCACGCCGCGCTACGATGTCGAGCGGTTCGGCATTAAGCTGCAAGGCAGCCCCCGGCACGCGGATATTCTCATCTGCACCGGGCCTGTCACACGCCAATCGCGCGAGCGCCTGCTGCGCATTTACGAACAGATGCCTGAACCCCGCTTTGTGATTGCGATTGGTTCCTGCGCCACATCGGGCGGTGTGTTTCAGGGCTGCTATAACGTGATCGGTCATATCGACGCGGTCCTCCCGGTCGATATCTATCTGCCGGGGTGTCCCCCCCGTCCAGAAGCCATCATCGACGCCATCACCCGGCTGCTGCACAAGCTGGAAACCGCACCACGTGCCGCGACTGCGGAAGGAGTGACCACCTCATGACGACGCTGGACGGGTTTCAGGACTTGCTCACAGGCTGCACGGGGGGCCGGGCAGAGGTCACGCTGAGGGCAGATCACCGCCTGGACGTGCGCATTGTGCCGGGTGACCTCATCGAGGCTGCCCTGGCGCTGCGCGAACGCGCGTACCTCAGCGCCATCACCGGCCTGGATCTGGGTGATATTGCTGTGCTGTATCACTTCTGCGCCGGGGCAGATATCATCACCCTGCGCGTGCTGCTTCCGCGTACAGATGCGATCATCAGTACGATTGCGCATGTGACCCCGGCGGCGGCGCTCTATGAACGGGAGCTGCGTGAGATGTTCGGTGTCACGGTCAGCGGCCTGCGCGACACAGGTTATCTCTTTCTACCGGACGACTGGCCGCCGGGGGTTTATCCCCTGCGCAAAGATGCGCCGCTCGCGGAACTGGAATCAGGAGATACCGACCATGCAAACAGATAAGTTCATCATCCCTATCGGACCGCAGCACCCGGCGCTTAAAGAACCGGGACATTTTGAGTTCACCGTCGAGGGTGAAACGGTGGTCAATGCCACCGTGCGCCTCGGCTATGTCCACCGCGGGATCGAGAAAGCCGTTGAAAGCCGCACCTGGACGCAGAGCCTCTACCTGCTGGAGCGTATCTGCGGCATCTGCTCGCACGTCCACGCCCTCGCCTACAGCCTCGGCGTGGAGCAGATCGCGGGGGTCGAAGCGCCGCCGCGTGCCCAGGCCATCCGCGTCTTGTTTGCCGAGCTTGAACGCCTGCACAGTCACCTGCTGTGGTTGGGGGTGGCGGCTCACGAGGCCGGTTTCGACACGCTCTTTATGTACTCCTGGCGCGACCGTGAAACCGTGATGGATCTGCTCGAATCCCTCTGCGGGAATCGCGTTAACTATTCTGCCAATACGCTGGGCGGCGTCAGATATGACATTCATCCCCAGCAGGCGCAGACGATTCGCAAAGGCCTGGACGCGCTCGAAGCACGCACGCGCCATTACCTGGACGTGGTCACGTCCGATGCTGCGCTGCTCCAGCGCACACGGGGGATCGGTATCCTGGATCATGCATATGCACAGGAAACCGGGGTCACCGGGCCGGTGGCGCGCGCTTCTGGTGTGCCGCGTGATGTTCGCGCCGACGCGCCCTATGCCGCTTATGCCGCTTACCCTGTCACCGTCGTGGTCGAAACAGCGGGCGATCTCGAAGCGCGTTTTGTGGTGCGCCTGGGCGAAATGCTGGAGAGCTGCCGCCTGATTCGCACGCTCCTGGATGGGCTTCCAGCCGGTGAGCTGCAGGCCAGGATGCCGCGCCGCATCAGAGAAGGCGAAGCGATGGTGCGCGTGGAAGCCCCGCGCGGCGAGCTGTTTTACTTCATCAGAAGCAGCGGCGGCGATACGCCTGAACGCGTGAAGGTGCGCACGCCCACGCTGGCCAATATGTCCTCGGTGCTGGCGCTGGCGATAGGTCACCAACTGGCCGATATGCCGATGATTCTCGTCGGCATTGATCCGTGCTTCTCGTGCAATGATCGGATGGTGTCGCTGCGCGGTGCGGGCTGGACGTGGGAGCAACTGCGCCAGTATGGCATCGCGTTCTACAAGGAGAAACGCGCATGACCACCCTCAACGAAACCCTGGTCCTGCTGTTTGCCATGCTGGTCTTTCCTGGCGGCGTGTTTCTGCTGGCCAACGGCCTGATTTATGACTGGGTAGATCGCAAGCTGGTGGCGCGCCTGCAGAACCGTGTCGGCCCACCCTGGTACCAGACGGCGGCAGACGTGGTTAAGCTGATGGCCAAAGAAGAACTATGGCCAGAAGGGGCCAACCCCTGGCTGTTTGCGGGGCTGCCTGTGGTGGCACTGGCCGGGGTGCTCACCGCCGCGCTGTATGTGCCTGCGGTGGGACTCGCGCCGCGCTTCAGCTTTCATGGCGATCTTATCGTAACCATCTACCTGCTCAGCCTGCTGCCGCTGTGCATCGGTATTGCCGGGATGAATACACACAACCCGTTTTCGCTCATCGGTGCCACACGGCTTCTCATGCAGCGCTTTGCCTACGAATCACCGTTTCTGCTGGCACTGCTCACACCGGCCTTCGCTGCCGGCAGTTGGCAGGTCAGCGCCATTGTCAGCGAAGGCCAGTGGCTGGCATTCTCGCTTCCCATCGGCTTTGCCGTCGCGCTCATCAGCCTTATGGGCAAGCTGGAGATGCCCCCCTTCGACGCGCCAGAAGCCGAGACCGAAATTGTGTGCGGTGCGCTCACCGAATACAGTGGGCGTGGCCTCGCGCTGTTTACCCTCGCCCGCAAGACAGAGCTGGTGGTGGGCCTCACGCTGATTGCCGCGCTCTACCTGGGCGGTCTTGCGAACCCTGTCGATTACCTGCTTAAGACTCTGCTGCTGCTGCTGGTCGTCGTCGCCCTGCAAACGCTCTTCACACGCCTGCGTATTGACCAGACGGTGAAGCTGTGGTGGCGCTACGGTGTGTTGTTGGCCCTGCTCCAGTGGCTTCTGTTATCAGGAGGCTTCTGATGTTTAAAGATGTACTGAACGCGCTGTTTCATGACCCTGTCACCGAACTGTATCCCGGCGAACGCCCCGCAGCGTCTGCCCTGCTGCGCGGCAAGCTTGTGTGGACCCCGAACGGGTGTACCGGATGCGCGCTGTGTGTGAAGGATTGCCCGGCGAACGCGCTCGAACTCATCGTGATCGACAAAGCCGCGAAGCAGTTCGCGATGCGCTATTACGCTGATCGCTGCGCCTACTGCGGGCAGTGTGTAGCAAGCTGTCGCTTTAACTGTATTCATCTTTCCTCAGATGTATGGGAGCTTGCCTCTGATGACCGGGAGTCTTTCATTATCCAGTATCCTTGAGCGGCGGGTGGCCATCGTCGGCATCGGTCAGGAGCTTCGCGGGGATGATGCCGCCGGAATTGCGGTGGTGCGGGGGCTTGCGCCCCACGAGAACGTCCTGATTCTTGAAGCCGCATCCGTGCCGGAGAACATAACCCCTTCGCTGCGTCACTTTCACCCAGACGTGGTGCTGCTCGTTGATGCGGTCCAGGTCAACGCGGCACCCGGCATGGTTCAGATCGTCGATATCGACGCCAGCACTGGGTTAAGCGCTTCCACCCATTCGCTCCCGCTTCATGTTTTGGCGGATTACTGGCGCAGCGAACTGGCCTGCGACGTGATTCTGATCGGCATTCAGCCTCTGCAGAACGCCATTGGCGCGCCGTTATCTGCCCCAGTCAAACAGGCCGTGTGCAGGCTGATTGCCGATATCAACGCGGCTTGCACGCGGTAGCGTTCCGCCGTATCAGAAAAGTGCAGCAAGCCCTGCCTTCAGCGATGGGGGGATCAGGGCAAGCGCATGCAACAGAGCGTTATCGGTCAGAATCGCCACCGGTCGCACGGGATACTGGCGTACTATGCAGGTATGGTGTCGAGCGCGAAGCCCTCATCCCCCCAGCCCCTTCGCATGTCCCCTGGTCTTGCCTAACCTCAGGCGTTACGGTGTCTGCGGAACTTTCTTAAGGCGCTTAACAATTCTTTACGGTTCACAAGGGGTAAACTGCTGTAGAATGGCTATTCTACAGAGTCCATTTAGGTCCGATTTCGAACGTTCTCTGTAGCAGATGTTGTACGATGGGAGTTGCGCACCAGGCATTGGAAAAATTTACAATGCTCAACAGGTGTGCAAGCAGCGCAAAAGAGGAGCAGGATGTGAGTAAAATAGCCGTCTGGAACCGTTTGACGGGGTATTTGCGCCCCTACTGGAAATGGGCACTGCTGGCATTTGTGGGTGTCATTGCCAGCAATGCCCTCTCCATTGCTATCCCCGCCATTCTGGGGGATGTGATTGATGTGGGTGTTCAGCGCGCCGACAGCGGGTTTATGCTGGCAGCCGGGGCGCTGGTGATAGGGCTTGGTGTGCTGCGCGGGATTGCGGGTTTCGTGTTCCGCTATTTTGGCGAGAGCATGTCGCACTTCATCGCCTATGACCTGCGCAACGCGGTCTACAACAAAGTGCAGAACCAGTCTTTCGCCTATCACGATAATTCCGAAACCGGCACGCTCATCACCCGCGCCATCAGCGACGTGGCAGAAATTCAGCGCTACTTTGCCTATGGGCTGATTGACGGCCTGAACACTGTGCTGCTCATCGGCGGTATTTCCATCATCATGATCCTCAACAGCCCGCCGCTGGCGTTCCTGGCCCTGCTGCCGCTGCTGCCGCTGGCGCTGATGTCGCGCGGGTTTGCCGGGTCGGTGGATCCGGCATGGCGCGCAATTATGGAGCGGCTGCAGAAGCTGGGTAACCAGATCACAGAGACGGCAGTCGGCGCAGAAGTGGTGCGCGCCTTCGCCCGTGAGGAATTTGCGATCCAACGGTTCGCGGCAGATAACGAAAAACTGTACGAAGAACAGGTTGACCTGGTACACCGCTGGGGCGATTACATCCCCATGAGCTGGTTCATCATCGGGTGTTCCACCGCGCTGGTGCTGTTCTTCGGCGGGCTGATGGAGCAGAACGGGCTGGGCGGGGTGACGGTCGGTACAGTGGTGGCCTTCAATGCCTATGTGCTGCTGTTGGCAATGCCGATCCGGTTTCTGGGTTTCGTGATCCTGCTCATCACGCAGGGTTTAAGCAGCGCCGAACGGGTGTTTGAAATCCTCGATGCGCCGGAACATGTGACAGACCAGG
>CAZQIJ010000124.1:0-10848 GCA_964592955.1 uncultured Anaerolineaceae bacterium | reverse complement strand
TGACCCCGGTAGGACTCGAACCTACAACCAATTGATTAAGAGTCAACTGCTCTGCCAATTGAGCTACGGAGCCAGATTTATGGGAGTAGTATAGCATACTCTCCCTCAGCGTCAAGACAAAATTGCGCAAGGCGGATGGCAGGCATGTGCGCCGTCCTGGCCGCGCTCCATACGTGTTACCGGTAAATCATGTGTTTTGTCAGAAATGCGATTACGGCATTCAGATAGTGGTCAATGGTTTCGGGCTTGTTGAAACCATGCCCTTCGCCAGCATAGATATGATACTCGTAAGGAATACGCCGCGACCGCAGCGACTCTACAATCAGGTCAGACTGGCTGCGTGGCACAACCACATCATCCTCACCCTGAAAAACGATCACAGGATCAACAATGGCATGCGCATGGAGCAGCGGAGAACGCGCACGGTAGGTTTCTGCCGCTTCTGGCAGCGGGCCCAGAAGCGAATCGCTGTAGCGTTCTTCGAACTTGTGCGTTTCCTGAACCAGCATAAACTGATCACTCACCCCATACAGGCAGATACCGGCACGGTAAAAGCCGGGTTTGTCCACGAGGGATTGCAGAACCGTGAACCCGCCCGCACTGCCCCCCATGATTGCTACCCGCTTTTCATCAATTAAGCGCTGTTCTGCCAGATACTGAACGCCACTGACCGCATCTTCAACATCATAGTAGCCCCACTGGCCGCGCAGTTTCAGCATATATTCGCGCCCGTACCCCGTACTGCCGCGATGATTCACATCCAGCACGGCATAACCGCGGCTGGTGTAGAACTGAATCTCTGCCTCATAACGCAGGACCCGCTGCGACGTGGGGCCGCCGTGCACCGCAACGATAAGCGGGGGCAGCCCGCTGCTTTCGTAATCTGGGCTGGCAGGCGCATAGAACAGACCGTGCACTTTTTCCCCGTCGTGCCCGCGCCAGGTAATCGGTTGTGCAGGGGAAAGCGCTTCCAGCGGGATCTGTTCACTGGCGCTGCGTTTGTGAATGCGCACGGCGATTTCTCCGCGCAGCGTGATGACCCGTTTTGGCGTCACTGAACTGGATCCCAGTAACGCCAGAACCCCTTCGCTGTTGATGGCGATTTGCTCAAGGTGTGTGTAGTCAGCCGCAGCATCAAGGCGGTTGTGGACACCACTGTCCACATCAACGCGCATCAACTCGGTTCGGCCTGCCAGCGTGCGCAGATAGTAGATCGAGCGACCGTTCGGCGACCATACGAAACGCCGCACTCCCTGCTGCCACGCCGGTATCGCATGTTCCGCCAGTTCGGTGGTGATCTGCTGGCGATGCCCTGCGGAAAGGTTAAGCACATAAAGCTGGCTGAACCCGGTTTCGTCACTCAGATAGGCAAGGCTGCGGCCATCTGGCGAAAACGTGGGCTGTGCAACCGCCGTGTTTTCGTCCCCTGCCAGCACAACTTCCGAATGAACGGACATATCCGCATTAAGTTTGACGAGACAAAGCTCTGTACCATCCCAGGGCATATTGGGGTGGTTCCATGCAATGTAGGCAATCTGTCGGCCATCCGGGTGCCAGCAGGGCTGCATCACAAAATCGTGGCCGAATGCCAGCTTTCGGGGCCACTGCCGCCCCTGGATGTCTACAATGCCTAACCCATCCACTTTCTCCGCAGTGTGAACGTAGACGACCCACTGACCATCTGGCGAGACCACCGGAGCAGCGGCCTGTCCAAAAGCGGGCGTCAGGGGTTGGGGCATACCGCGCATGAGGGACTGGCGGTAGAGGCGGCCGCCTGGCCCGGCGAAAACCACATGGTCGGCGGCCAGGGCAAAATCCCCACCGCCATAATTGACATGCGCACGCACATTGACGCCTACGGTGAGATCACGCGGTGCATCGTTTCCCGTTTGCGCCACCAGGACACCCAGGGGGCCGCGGGATTCATGCCACACCAGAGTCTCACCCTGCCACTGAACATCGTTTAACCGGATTTGTGCGGAGACCATTGACGAGGAAATGGAGCTCGACCATGTACCATACATGCGGCGCTGTTTCGTCAAGGGGAGTCCTTTCGTCATGCCTGCGTGCTGTGTATTGGTTGAATACAAATGCCCCGCGTTGGCGGGGCACAGGGATTTTGAGTGCAGAGTAGGGAAAAAGTTTGTTTTAAGAACCTGTAATTTGGTTTACTCTGCACATCTATCTTGATTACAGTGTACCACTTTCCTGGCCTGGGTCAACGGGTGCTGCGCTGCGCCAGTGTTGTGAAACTGAGAACTATCGATAAATTTTCGTGAGGTTCTTCGCCAGATCCGAACGAACGGCCTGCTCTGAACCTCACACGGGCGTGTCTGAAACGATTAATGCCTTGACCATGCATAAAGTGAAAAGTGTCGCAGCTCCAGTTCTTAAGCGTTAAGAGCAATTTAAGGCACGGCTCACAATCTTTCAAGTTCATGCACAATACACAGGCCGATCTGACGTTCTTGGCTTATGTATTCCTCGAATATACTCTGCGCGCGAGTTCACTGCGCGGCATGAACTCGCGCGATATGATCTCGACCACCGTACCGGTTTCTGCCCATTCATACAACAGGCGTGCATTATCGTCTTGAGACATTACACAGCCGAACGTGTAGGGCTGCCCCACGCTGCCCCCACCCAGGTAAGCCCCGTTCGGCAGCTCAACTGCACCGTGAAAACCATTCATCAGGCCAGGGCTTACCTCGTAAATGCTCATAAACCAGTACATTGTCCACTGGCCACACACATCGTTACTGCACAGGGTGAAGCTGCTGCCATACGCCACGTCCTGATGGTCAAGAATCTGGTAGATGCCTGGTGACGTAGGATACTGCGAAACGCCGGACGAGATATCCCAGGCGAACACTTCCTGCCCATCTTCAAAGGCGACGAGCGATTGGTCATCCAAGTTGACAATGATGCGCTTATTTGGGACAGGTGGCTCAGGGATGACTTCATCCACCGATGGAATCATGATCTCATCGCCCACGAACAACTGCCCCAGATCACGCCCTTCGTTAAGATCGGCAATCAGAAAAAACGGTATGCCCGTGCGCCGTGAAATGCTGTAGGCCGTATCGCCACTTTGCACCGTGTAGGGCTGCGGATAGGTACGCAGCCGCAGGTAGGCTTGTGGAATACCTTCATCAATCGCGATCTGAATCTGTTCAGCCGCATCCTCAATCGAAATGTAGTGGGTGGGATCCTGGTCGGCGATCGACTCATTGAGCGCGTTGATGAACGGTCTGAATGTATCGTTGCGCAGGCTCAAGCCGGTGACCCCTGCTTCAAACCACACGACGGCATTCTCTGGCGTGGTGGCCCACGTTGTTGTGACATCCTCAACAGCATCGTAACCGATGAGCTGAAACGGCTGGCGCGTAAGCGCAGCCACCTGCTCAAGATACGGAGCCGGGTCAATGACATCGGGTGGAATGGGAGTCGTCAGAAGGTTCATCCGTCTGCGGGCAATGACCTCCAGCGGCGTGTTGTTGAGCTGTTCAAGCGACAGCGGGATATCGAGGTAACGCCCATCACGGCCACGAATGCCCACAACCTCACCGGCTTGCAGGGTGTATCCCGCGTTATACGGAAGGGTGTTGATCTCATCGGTGAGCTGAAGCAGGTACGTTTCGCCAGTCGCATACCGAAAGCTGACGACCGGGTCGATGATGTAGCCGAACGGAATGCCGCTCATGCCGATATTCTTCGCGGCGGTGGCGGTGGCGGCGGCATCCAACTGGAGTCCCAGCTCCGCTGGCGCTGCGCTCACCAGGGTTTGGCCATCTATCATGAGGTTAATCCGCAGGTCTTCGTGCCATGCTGCATTCAGCGCTGCCACGGCTTCGTCGGTCGTCAGGTCTCCCAGGTGGATACCGAGCGACCAAACATTCGGGAACAGACGCCCTGTAAACACGTGCGATACGGCGAATAGCGCAAACAAGATGCCGCCCACCGCCAACATCCCCTGCCATATTCGCGGACGGTGTGTGACCGTCCACACCACATCGCTGAGCCACAACAGCACTTGGGCTGATCTGGCGGACTCCACGCTGGTGCTGGCATTCTCCCGCAATACCGCGCGCGGTGTGGCCACACCTTCCCGTTTGCGCTGCCGGGCTTCCTGGCGGTCTCGCGCGCGGGTGGTTTTCGGTTTTCGGCGCTGCTCGCGCTGCTCAAATGAATCCATACCGCTGATCCTTGTCCTGTTACAAAACATATTATAGCGATTGGCCGCAGAAACCCACAGGTTGCTTATGCTATTCTGACAGCGCCCCTATTCACTTTCAAGCATCGGATGACTATAATGATATTCCTGTATCTGAACCCACAGATACATTTTCTATCAGCCACAGAAAAAGGAAAAGTGAAATATGGCTGTGACACAAATTCAGGACGGCGTGGTGGTCAGCCTGGCCTATACGCTGACTTCCGATGGTGAAGTGATCGAGCGCGCAAGCTCCGAGGAACCGCTGGATTATCTGCACGGTGCGGAAAATATCGTTCCGGGGCTCGAACGCGCCCTGGATGGGAAGAAGGTGGGCGATCGCTTCACCGTCACCCTGGAGCCTGAAGATGCTTACGGGGAGTATGACGAAGAGGAAGTTGAAGTCGTCGCACGCGAAGATGTCCCGGATGCAGAGGCTCTGGAACCCGGAATGGTCGTGGTTCTGGAAGACGAAGATGGCTATATCTTCGACGCGATTGTGCGCGAAATCACCTCAAATTCTGTGGTGCTGGACTTCAATCCTCCACTGGCAGGCAAGACGATCACTTACGATGTGCAGGTCGTCGCGCTGCGAGAGGCAGAAGAAGAAGAACTGCGTGCGGGCCAACCCTATGGCTTTGCAGATGATGACTATGACGAAGAAGACGATCACGACCACTACGACGACGAGGAATAAGCCCCTCGCGCAGGGCGTTCGACAAGAACGCCTTTTTATTTCCCCATAACTCGGCTACACTACTGTCGGCTGATTTGAAACGACAGGGTCAAGATACCATGCGACTAGGCATCATTGGATTACCAAACAGCGGTAAAACCACTGTATTTAACGCCCTAACCGGCAGCAACCTCGAAACCGCCGCAGTCAGCAGCGGGCAGTTTGAGGTTCACACGGCTGTGGTCAACGTTCCCGATTCACGCATCGACCGCCTTACCGAAATGTACAAACCCAAACGGACGATATACGCCGCCATTACCTTCGTTGATATTGGAGGGTTGGATAAAGGCATCGGTGAGGGTGGTCTGAAAGGACAATTCCGCAACGAACTGTCGCAGGTCGATGGTTTCGTTCATGTGGTACGCGCGTTTCACGATGAAACCGTTCCCCATCCATACGTAACGCTGGACGCGCAGCGCGATGTCGAAATGATCGATGGCGAGTTCCTGCTCAACGATCTGGTAACGGTGGAAAACCGTACCCAGAAACTGGCAGACGAACTGCGCATCAAAGGCAAGAAAGTAGAAGCGCAGATTCAACCGCAGGTTGAGCTTATGAACCGGCTGAAAGAGACGCTGGAAGCCGAAAAGCCATTGCGCGTGCTGGACCTGACAGAGGACGAATTGAAGTCCATTCGCGGCTATGGCTTTCTTACCCTGAAACCGACGATTGTCGTCCTGAATATGGGTGAAGAAGCCGTCCCCCCAGAAAGTGTGCTGCGCTATGATTATACGGGCAGCCACCTGGTGGGCATTCAGGGCAAACTGGAAGCAGAAATCGCGCAGCTCAGCGGCGATGACCGCACCATGTTTATGGACGAATACAGCATCACCGAGCTTAGCGCGGCCCGCATCATCCGGTTCGCCTATCAGTTGATGGCTATTCAATCGTTCTTTACGGTGGGTGAAGACGAAGTCCGCGCGTGGAGTGTTGCGGTAGGTGCAACCGCACCTGAAGCCGCGGGGGCGATCCATAGCGACCTGCAGAAAGGCTTCATCCGTGCCGAAGTCATGGAATATGATGAACTGATCGCTGCCGGAAGCGAAGCCGCCATGAAACAGTCGGGCAAGTTCCGTCTGGAAGGGCGCGAGTATGTGGTGAAAGACGGCGACATTCTCAATATCCGCTTCCAGAAGGGCGCAAAATAGCAGATGCGGCTGGGCGTGCTGACCGGGACGTTTCACCCGGAATCGGGTGGGGTTTCAACGTACCTGTATCACCTGCTGCCGCTGTTGCAGGCTTCAGGGCATGAGGTTCGCGTTGTGACCTATGGCGATGCGCCTCCGTCGGACTACGGCTATTCTGTCCGCCGGATTTCGCGCACCACCGGGCGCTTGGGACGGTTTCTGAGGTTCATTGTGCAGGGTGTGCGCCTGGCACGCTGGTCAGACACCCTGTTTGTGCCCGGTTATCTGTTTCCACTGCTCATCATTCGGCTGTTCTGGCGTGGCCGGGTCGTGGCGAAAATCGTCTCAGATCATTCCTGGGAGTTTGCAGACCGCAACACCTTAACAACACTTGATGTCAACACCTTTCAAACGGCACCGCTCCCGTGGAAGCTGCGGCTGTATCGCGCGCTCTACCTGCGTGCAGCGCGGGCTCCAGATGCCATCATCGTGCCGAGCGAACACGTGGCGCGCCTGGTGCGGGGCTGGGGTGTGCCGCCACAACGTGTTCACGTCATCTACAACGCAATTCCAGACCCTGGTCTGATCGGGATTGAACGGGCAGCGCTGCGCCATGAACTGGGACTGCCGCCTGCCTATCTGCTGGTCAGTGTGGCGCGGCTGACGCCGGTTAAGGGCGTGGATGTGGCGCTGGAGGCGCTGAAGTTACTGCCGGATTGTGTGTTTGTGGTGGTGGGTGATGGCGAACAGCAGGACGAACTCGAAAAACGCGCGCCGCGCGGGAGGGTGCATTTCGTAGGGCGAAAGCCGCACGATGTGACACTGCGCTTTATCCGCGCAGCGGATGTTTTCGTCTTAAGCAGCCGCACCGAGGGATTGTCGCACGTGCTGCTGGAAGCGCTGGCAGTGGGCACACCTGCTGTCGCCACGCGCGTAGGCGGCAATCCCGAAATCCTCACACATGAGGTGGATGGGCTGCTCGTCCCGTCAGAGGATCCGGCAGCGCTGGCAACTGCGATTGAACGCTACCGCGCCGACCCTGGTTTTGCTGCGCGTGTTGCTGCTGCCGCGCGCGTGCGAAGCGCAGCCTTCAGTTGGGATCACCTGGTCGAAAGAACGGTTTCTGTGCTGCTGCGCCCTTGATGGCCAAGCCAAGCGGGGCGCAGCCCTTTACAGGCCCTGTATAAGCCTCTTATGACCCGGTACGGAGCAGATCCCCTTGCGCCCGGCCCGTCTTGCTGCACCCAGGACTCGCGCGCGTGTGCGCCATCACAGGAACTACAAGCTCATTACGCGGTAAAGATGTCGTACAGGCGAGAGCATACACCTGTATCGAAGCGTGATATAATAGGGTTCTGTTGGCACGCCTGCCGGCCATCGGCTTCTGATCGGCATGCAGACGTGAACAACCCTGGGATATGACGTGCGAGTTCGACGAGGTATTGCACTGTTATGGCAGCTTCAAATGGTGACAATGTGCTGGACGAATGGTTCCCGCGCGATGCGCAGGGACGCCCCATGCTGGACGGTAAGCCTGGACGGCTTGGCGTCATCGTCGGCGGTTCGCTAAGCAAGGGGTTGGTGGTAAAACTGGACGCCGGTCAGTCCGTTGAAGACCTTGCGGTTGGGCGTTATGTGGTGGTACATGGGCAAAGCAAGCGCTTCTTCTGCATGATGACGGATGTAGAGCTGAACAGTGCGAATCCCTCCATTCAGAATGATCCCCCCGATATCGCTGATCCGTTTATGCGCGATGTCTACAGCGGTATCGCGGCCTATGGCACAATCCATGTTGCCCCTATGCTCTCGATTGATGATGGCAAGCCGAAACCGGTTAAGACCATCCCTTCACATTTCATGGAAGTGTATAACGCCACCGCCGAGGATGTGAATGATGTTTTCGGCGCAGAGGATCACCTGCATTTTAACGTGGGGGCCCCGCTGGAACTGGAGCACACACAGGTTAATCTTGACCTGAAGCGGTTGGTGGAACGTTCCGTAGGTGTCTTTGGCAAAAGCGGTACCGGGAAGAGTTTCTTAACACGTGTCCTGCTGGCAGGGGTGATCTCGCGCGGGCAGGCGGTCAGCCTCATCTTTGACATGCACAACGATTATGGCTGGGAGATCACAGATGAGCGCGGCCCCAAAGTCAAAGGGCTGGCGCAGCTATTCCCCAGCAAGGTGACGATCATCACACTGGACGCTGAGTCTTCACGGCGGCGCAACGCCCGCTACGACTTTGAAGTAAGGCTGGGCTACGACGAAATCCAACCGGAAGATATCGCCATGCTGAAAGGTACGATGAGCCTTTCCGATACCATGGTGGATGCTGCGTATGCCCTGCGCAAACGCTGGGGGGAACACTGGATCAAGCGGCTGCTGGACGGCGCGGCAGAGGACATGGACGAAATCGTGGAAAGTTCCAATATTCAGGGCGGTACCCTGGCGGCACTTCAGCGCCGCCTGGAGCGTTTTGAGCGCTGGGAGTTTCTTATGCCGCAGGCCACCGGGGACAGCGTGCAGCAGATTATTAACCTGCTGGTCGAACAGCGCCGCACCGTTGTGCTGGAGTTTGGGCGGTACGGAAATTCGCTTGAAGCGTATATCCTGGTCGCCAACTATCTCACGCGGCGCATCCACGAAGCCTACGTGGAAAAGGTAGAGCAGGCGCTGGGCGATTCATCGATGATGCCGCCGCAACTGCTCATCACGATCGAGGAAGCCCATAAATTTCTTGACCCGCTGATTGCGCGGCAGACGATTTTCGGCATTATTGCCCGCGAGCTGCGCAAATATAACGTGACGCTCCTGGTCGTGGATCAGCGTCCAAGCGGGATCGACGAAGAAGTTATGAGCCAGATCGGAACGCGCGTCACTGCCCTGTTGGATAACGAGCGCGACATCAACGCCGTGCTCAATGGAATCAGCGGTGCGGGGGGACTGCGCGAGGTGCTGGCGCGCCTGGATACCAAACAGCAGGCCATAATCATGGGACATGCGGTACCGATGCCAGTTGTGGTAAAGTCTCGCATGTACGACGAAAACTTCTATGCGGCGGTTATGAACATGACCCCCGTGGAACAAGGCAACATCCGCAGTACCCTGGGCGGAGGAGGAAGACGGCGCGTATGATTCGATGTTGGCTTACCTCGCTGTTGGTATCCAGGTGCGTGTTCCTGAACGATAGTCTGGCACAACCCGAACTGCCTGAGGTGATGACGCGTGTGCTCATGATCGACTCGATGGCGCGCGTCCCGATGCCCTGCTGCCAGCCAGCATAGCCAGCATCAAGGCGCTGGACAGCGCAGTGACCGTCACAGATTACCGCAGCGGCAGTGTTGTGGGCGCTGGACCTGGAACTGCCTGAAGACGCGCACCCGGTTTATGACGCGTTTGGCGTAACGGCACCGGATGCACCTTCGCGATAACGGGGTACAATTGAACGGAGGGTTGAGTCCGTAACGGACCCCGCCCCTGCGGAAAGTCACAAACAGAATTGCTAGGGAGTCTTTATGCCGCTGGCTTCTACTCGACTTTTGGTGATTAACCGACTGCTGGATTTCTCAGTGATCGTCAAACGCGCATTAGAACAGGTTGGCGGCTATGAGGTTGCATCGTTCACTTCACCGGAACCTGCATTGGACTTCATTCGGACCCGGCCACAGGATGTCGCTATGGTGGATTTCACCATGCCTACCATGTCTGGCCCGGAGCTGATCTCGCGCCTGCGCGAGATCCAATCCGATATCGCCATCATCGCCACACCCGACACGCCAGAAACGCGCCGCGCCTTCAGCGATCTTGGGCTGCAAGGGGTCAGCCGGTCGCCCGTGCCGGTGCGTGAACTGCTGCCTGTGCTGGAACGTGCCTCCTCACAGTTGCGTGACACGGAATCGGCAGATCTGGCGTCACTACAAACCATGAAACCAAACTTTGCCTCACTCGATGAAATCATCGAAGAGTATGAGGTGGTCAACGGTACAGAGACGCCCTTTGTTGATATGAGTGACATGGAACTGCGGCAGGAAGTCTTTAAGCAGCTTGCCGCCGAAGAACCGCCGATGCCGGGACTGGAGGATAACGGCACGGTGGGCGACCTGCTCACCTCGATGCTGGATACTGACGCGCGCCATGTTGTGGAAATTCTCAGGGAGAATGATACGCTGGTAGAGCCTGAACCACTTCCACCCGATGACGGTGATAATCCAGACGAGCCAGCCCTGGCGCGCGAGATTCTGCAGAATGCGCTGAGCGCCCCCGCTGCCAGTGAACCGCTGCCGAACGCCGGTGATGACGCGCCAGAAATCGAGATGCTGCAGCCGGGCATTGCGCAGACCATTGACCACGATACCGCGATGAAGCTCGCACTCGAACTAACGCATGACTCGCTTGAGCTTACGGCAGAAGCCACGCTGCTGACGCGCGACGATGTCATCATCGGTGTCGCCGGCGAGATGCCCATGGAAGACATCGAAGCACTGCGCGAGGTGATCGGGGGAGATTGGGGAGCCAGCGATACCCAGTCCCGCATTCGGTTTGTTACGCTTCCTGGCAGCGGCAAAGACTATATGCTGTTCTCGCGGCGCACGGTTAACCAGTACACGCTGAGCATGATTTTTGCCGGGAACATGCCGCTTCGGGTCATCCGGCGGCAAAGTGAACGCCTGCTGAATGCGCTGCATACGCTGCCAGATGCTGCTGTTGCTCAGGATGGCGTGGATGATGACAACTACGACACGGCCAGGCTCGAATTCCCGGAAAATGCCGAAAGC
>CAZQIJ010000123.1:0-10877 GCA_964592955.1 uncultured Anaerolineaceae bacterium | reverse complement strand
GTCCGAGCAGTGGCGCTCGCTCCGGACCACCAACGCCATCGAGCGCCTGCACGAAATTCAGTGCCCGGTTCAGGTGATCGTGGGTGACATTGACCATCCCCGCACCATCCAGGCGGCCAATCTGCTGATGGTGAAACTGCCACATGCCCGCAAAGTCGTCCTCCCTGGCACCGCGCATCTGCCGAATATGGAATCCCCTGCGCTGTTTAATACCTGTGTGCTGAAGTTCCTGCACGAGCTTAGCGTTTAGCGTCCAGCACAAGCGCGAACTGGCCAAGCAGATGACCATGCACCGGGATGGCGAGCAGCGGAATCACCACCCAACCGAGGCATGGGATGAGCGCAAGGACGGTCAGAATCATATTGACGAACAGCGCAAATACGCCCCACTGCGCCACTGCCCCGCTGTTGGCAAAAATCGCGGCCCACAGCAAGCCGAACCGGTAGAGATAATCCGCGCGGTGATCAGTCGCATAGCGCGTTAGCCCTACTGCGAGCATAGACCACGACAGGGCAGTGAAGATCAGGGTAAACGGCACCACACACAGCAGCATCAGCACCGTGACCGAACTGCCCAGCGCGCCGCTGAGAAGGCTGGGTGTGGTAAACAGACATCCAAACAGCAGCAGGGTAGGCAGGTTATATACCACTAATGCCACCAGAACCGGCGCACCCAGGGTCAGCTTGCCCTCAAAATTGTTCCATACCGGCAGCGGCATGGGCCGCCGCGCCCGGATATTGGCGACAATCTCCACGAGATACCCAAGCAGCGCCGCCACCGCAACCAGACCGAACAGTGGAATGTAACTGAGGAACCCGAGAACAGCCACCTGTACCAACTTGCTTACCCATTCCGGGTCCTGGGTAATGTACCCGAATGCGCGCCCAAACTGCATACTCGTCCCTTTCTCCTGCTGTACCACACCGCGAAGCTCACCCCGAATTATACAGGCTCTATCCGCCTGTTTGCGCTAAAATAGCCCTGCGAACGCAAGCGATTATCAAGGTTTACTGGATTTGACAGGAAACACCCTACTTCACATCGCCTTTAATGGTTGGTTCTGGGACCAGCCAAACACAGGCAGCGGGCAGTATCTGCGGCGGTTGGTGCATAACCTCAACCGCATCGCCCCAGGTTTAACGATGACGTTAATCCTCCCACCACACAACACATCTGCGGAAGACATCCCCGCCGGTGTTCAGGTGGTGCGTGCAGGCGGGCCGGGCGGGAAACCAGGCAAGGTCTGGTTCGAGCAGCGCACCTTCCCCTCGCTGGTGGCCCGCTGTGGCGCAAACATCGCACACGTCCCATACTGGGCGTCCCCGCTGGCATCCCCGGTGCCGCTGGTCACGTCAGTTCTGGATGTCATCCCGCTGATGCTGCCAGAGTATGCGGCGGGGCCAGGTGCGCGGCTCTATACCTCGCTGGTGACCGCCACCGCGCGCGGTTCAGGGCACATCATCGCCATCAGCGAAGCAGCCAAAGGCGAGATCGTGCAGCACCTGCAGGTTGCGCCAGACCTGGTTACAGCCACACATCTCGGCGTTGATGACGCTTTTCACCCGCGTTTGGGCGCAGAACGGGATGCAGCCGTGCGCGCGCGGTACAACCTCCCGGATGACTTTGTGCTCTACATGGGTGGATTCGACACGCGCAAACAGGTAGACATGCTGCTGCTGGCCTATACCTACGTGCAGCAGGCAGAAAATGACCGGTACCCGCTGATTCTGGCAGGGCGTGCGCCCGCGTGGGGGACATCCGTGTTCCCGGATCTGCCGGCCTATGCCGAAAAACTGGGGCTCACAGATCTCGTCCAGTGGATCGGTTACGTTGACGAAGCCGATAAGCCCTCGCTCTACCGGCTCGCGCGCGTTTTTGTATATCCGAGTATGCTGGAAGGGTTCGGACTGCCCGTGATCGAGGCGATGGCCAGCGGCACGCCTGTCGTCGCCAACGACATCGCAGTCTTCAGAGAAATCGTGGGGGATGGGGCCTACCTGGTGCAGAATGCGCGCCACATGGCCGGTGCCATCATCGCACTGCTGACAGAAGAGTCGCTGAGGGGTACACTCATCAATCAGGGGTTAGCCCAGGCGACCCACTTCTCCTGGCGCAAAACCGCCCGCAAGACCCTGCAAGTCTATGAAGCACTGGTCAACCAGACCAGAACATAGTGCATAGGTAGCCTATCGGAGAAATCGCGATGGATCAAACCAATCGAGAAACACGGATGTCGATCGTGCGCCGCCTGTGGCGCGAAAACGAGTGGGTCTACACCATTGTCGGCTTCATGGGTGGGCTTCTGGTGTTCCCACTGGTTAACCTGGTGACGACCCAGACCGGCAGCTTTCTGGAAGACCTTGTGCCTGAGGCCCTGGGGATCTCGTTCACCATCCTCATCCTTGACCGCCTGGATGCCGCGCGCGAACACCGGCTCATCAAAGACCAACTGCTGCGGCGTATGCACAGCCGCTACAATAACACTGCGCTGGCGGCTGTGGAAGAACTGCGCGTGCTTGGGCATCTGGCCGATGAGTCGCTGGTGGGGCGTAACCTGCGCGGCTCGCATTTGCAGGATGCCAACCTCTATCAGGCTAATCTGCGCGAGGTTGATCTCACCAACGCCAATCTGCTGGACGCCGATCTCGTAGAAGCAATTCTGACCGACGCCAAAGTGAGCGACGAGCAGCTCGCCTCTTGCCACATCATGTGGAAAGCCATTATGCGTGATGGAAACCGCTATGATGGGCGCTACAATCTGAAGGGGGATATCGCCCTGGCCCGAAAGCGCGGCTTTAACCCGAACGACCCGCAATCGATGGCAGAGTATTACGGCGTGCCCCTCGAAACCTTTCTGGAAGGGCAGCAGTGGGCGCAGGAAAATCTGGCAAGGTCAGCGGTGAGCTAGGCGGAATTTCACCTCTGAGGTATACTGTTTGGGATAAGTTGGGATAAACGCATCGCAGGAGTTGTGGTATGCGCGTTTCAGTATTACAAGAGAATCTCGCAAAAGGGTTGAGCATTGTCAACCGCGCGGTAGAAAGCCGCCCAACAATGCCGGTTTTGGGCAACGTCCTGCTGAGAACCGAAGATGCCCGTCTGAAGCTCGTGGCGGTTAATATGACCCTCGGATTGGGCATTACCTGCTGGATTGGCGCAAAGGTTGAACAGGACGGCGCAGTCACACTGCCTGCCAAGACATTTTCTGAACTGGTGAACAACCTTTCACCCGAACGGGTTGACCTGATGCTCGACGTGGCCACCCAAACCATGCAGCTTCGCTGCGGCGGTACCAAAGCCAACCTCAAGGGCATAGACGCCAGCGAATTCCCGCCAACGCCCGAAGGCGGTGAAGGCGATTTCAGCATCCCCGGCGCTGTGCTTAAAGAGATGATTATTCAGACTGTGTTTGCGGCAGCCACCGAAGATAACCGGCCCATTCTGACCGGCATCTACACCCGGCTGGAAAATAACATCCTGACGATGGCGGCAGCAGATGGTTACCGGCTGGCAGTGCGCACTGCCGAAATCGAGCAGGAATTCCGCCGACCGCTGGAAATGGTTATCCCGGCCAAGACGCTTTCTGAACTTGCGCGCGTGATCGACGACGACAGTGATGTGCTGGTGACGCTGCCTGCCGACCGTGACATCGTCATGTTCCATTTGCAGAACGTCGAGGTGTCGTCGCAACTGCTGGAAGGCAAGTTTCCAGACTTCCGCGCCATCATCCCCCGCAGCTACAGTACCCAGACGGTTGTCTACACTTCAGACCTGCTGCGCGCCTGCCAGCGTGCAGAAATTTTCGCGCGAGACTCGGCCTACAGTGGCCGCATCTATGTACGCCCACCGCGCGCCGCCGGTGACGCGGGAGAGATTATGGTTACCGGCAAAAGCGCGGAACGCGGTGACAACGAGGGGCTGGTGGATGCCGCCGTGGAGGGCGAACCACTGGATATCGCCTTCAACATCCGCTACCTCATTGATGTGCTGCGCGTGATTGATGATGAACGGGTGGTGCTTCAGAGCAACGGCTCAGGTAATCCGGGGGTACTGCGCCCGGAAAACCGCGACGATTTCATTCACGTCATTATGCCCATGAGCACCACCCGCTGACACTGGGCCACCCCCGCCAGCAGACGCTGCCAGAACAGGATGCACTCCGCATCCTGTTTTTGTATGCCGTTTATTCGCTTCCAAACACTGTAGATACCCTTGAGAAAGTATTGGGCAGCGCGAGAATTTATCCCAACCGGGGTTGGGATATTAATTATGATGTACGGTTTTTTATCCCAAATAATCCCAACCGACAGACTTTCTTAAGAATCGTGTCTGTTCAAAAGTCTGTGCAAAACCTGTGCATAACCTGTTCAAAACTTTGAACAGGCTGTCTAAAAGTGCCGATTCTGTCGAATGTTTTAGACAGGCGAATGTTAAATTGTCTAAAGTTTTGAACAGGGGCTGTTCAAAACTTATCCAGCATTATCCCGCAAAACAGGGTGTAGGTTGGGATAAAAAATCCATAGGGGTTGGGATATATATCCCAATTGGGATAAAAGAATCCCACATTTACTATCAGCGCATAGAGTTATGAACATTTGAACAGCCCCTACTACTACGGCTACCCTTAAAAGAGATTTGCACAGAACAGCCCAAAATGTGAGACACAAACGCAGACACCTGCAAGAAATTCCTGTTAGTGCTACACTACTGCTATAACCATCAGGGTACGAAATCTGAATTATGGACAAGAACGCAACAGACGCCCAAATTGAAGAACTGGAACGACGCATAGCATCGCTTACGCAGTTGCTGGAAGTCAACAAGGCGTTGAACGCCACACTGCTGAGCGCCAACACACGCATCGAAACGCTGCTCGGTAAAATCATGGATGCTGCTGCAGATATCACCGATTCTGAAGGTGCGTCTGTGCTGTTGTGGAAACACACCACGCAGGAGCTTTTCTTCGCAGCAACCACCACCAACAGTGAACACTCCCGTGATCTGTTGGGTAAACCCGTGCCCCTGGACAGCATCGCTGGCACCATTCTGCGCGAAAAGCGGCTGATTATGGTGGATGACACCTCAAGCGATCCCCGTCACTACGCGCAGGTTGATAAAGACATCAGTTACGTCACACGCTCGCTGCTGGGCGTCCCCATGATCTCAAAACAGCGCGCCATCGGCGTACTGGAAGTGGTCAACAAACGCACACTGCCCTGGACAGACCAGGACTGCTGGCACCTGATGGTGCTTGCAGAAGAGGCCGCTGTGGCCATTGAGGTGGCACAACTGCTGGTGGCGCTGCAAAAGGCGAATAACGAACTGAAGGAAGTGGATAAGCTCAAGAGCGATTTCATCGCCATTGCCTCGCACGAACTCCGAACCCCGCTCAGCGTCATCCTTGGCTATGCCAGCTTCCTGCAGGCAGATGCCACGACGCCGGAGGTCAGCGAGCATGCGTCAAAGGTCATCGGCAGTGCGCTTCAGCTTCGGCGAATCATTGAAGATATGGTAAACCTGCGCTACCTCAAGCAGAACGAAGCAGAGCTTGTACGCGAGAACCTGCGGCTTAAAGAGTTGGTGGAAGACGTGCAGCGCGAAACCCTTACCGCGCTGGATGCCAGCAGTCATCACTTCACGATGACCTGCCCGGATGACATTGAGGTGTTCGTAGACCGCAGCCGCGCGATGATGGCGCTGACCAACCTCATGAACAACGCCATTCGCTTCACACCGCCTGGTGGTAAAATTAACCTGGAAGTAAAGGTTCAGGGGGGCAAGGAAGCCTGGATTATCCTCAAGGATACCGGCATCGGCCTG
Organism: uncultured Anaerolineaceae bacterium; assembly: GCA_964592955.1. GTDB lineage: Bacteria > Chloroflexota > Anaerolineae > Aggregatilineales > Phototrophicaceae > CAZQIJ01. Next base: position 5,056 of record CAZQIJ010000123.1, on the reverse strand, counting down.
GAAAAACACGAACTCGAACGCATCTTTGACGAATTTTATCAGGTCGAAGATCACATGACGCGACAGCATGGCGGGTTGGGGATTGGCCTGAGCATTGCGCGTGCCCTCGCGGCGGCTCACGGCGGACGTATTTGGGCCGAAAGCGAAGGACTGCACCAGGGTTCCACCTTTACCATGACGCTGCCGCTGGCGCGGTAGATACCGCTGCTGGCAAGGCAGCAATAATGTTTCACTCACTTTTATTGTTGTTAGGAGATGAGCAATGGCGGTTACTTGGAAATGGTTGGGGCATTCTGCCTTCGTGTTCGATATTGACGGTAAGATTGTCCTGATTGATCCGTTTCTTTCTGATAATCCATTGGGTGCTGCTGACGCGAACACCATTCAGGCAGACCTTATCCTGCTTAGCCATGCGCACAGCGACCATGTGGGCGATACCGTCGCCATCGCCAGGCGTACCGGGGCGGTGGTGGCCTGCAACTTCGAAATCGGTGGGTGGCTCATGCGCCAGGGTGTGCAGAACGTGATACGCTGCAACACCGGCGGCACCTACGACGCCGGCTTCGTGCGCGTGAAGTGGACGCTTGCCTTCCACAGTTCATCCCTGCCAGACGGCTCTTACGGTGGCCAACCGCATGGAATTATCCTGAAGACACCCAGCGGCAAAAACATTTACTTTGCGGGGGATACCGCCCTGTTTTCTGATATGCAGCTCATCGGCGCTGAGGGGATTGATCTGGCGCTGCTGCCGATTGGCGACCTCTATACGATGGGCATTGATGATTCCATCCGTGCCATCAACCTGGTCAATCCCCGCATGGTTTGCCCCATGCATTACAACACCTTCCCGCCCCTCGTACAGGATGTAAGCGCCTGGGCAACACGGGTAAACACCGAAACCGAAGCCACCCCTATCGTGATTGACCCCGGCGGCGAATACACGCTGGAATAAGCAGAGGCACAGTTGCAAATCCGGCAGAAGTCCATTAAGCTTCTGCCGAGGTGGATGGCTTGCGCCAGAACAGACGAGCAAAGACCTAACGATGGCTGTGAACCGCTTGGCACTTCTGGCAGGTGCCTATTTCGTGCTGCTGGCGATCAGTCATGCGCTGCCGCTTCTTGAAGCTTCAGACGAAGCAGCCCATTTTCTTTACATCTCCAACCTGCTCGAAGACCGCGCGCTGCCCGTGATCGACTCGCGCGAAGATTCCGCCGCGCAAGAGTCCCTTGCCCGGCGCTGGGCGCTCGAAAATCACCAGCCCCCCCTGTATTATGCGGCCGCTGCTCTTCTGACCTCCTGGACAACCCGCGCCGACCTTGACACCCTGCTGCGTCCTAATCCGCTCATCTTCCTGCGCGGGACTGTTGCCGACAACGCCAACAAATGGCTGCACGACCCGGATCCGCCTGTGGGCGATACGCATCTTGCTCTGTGGACGGCGCGCCTGTTCAGCCTGGGACTGGCCCTGATGACCCTGGGGTTTGTGTTTGGCGCGGCACAGTTGGCCTTCGGATCGCAGGCGCTGGCGCTGACCGCCATGCTGCTCACCGCATCGATTCCGACGTTTGTTTCGATCAGCATCAGCGTTAACAACGACAATATGGTCAACATGCTCTATGCCGCGGGTGTTTATACCGTACTGCGTGCCTGGCGTGATGGCCTTACGCCGAGCCTGACCCTTGCCCTTGCTGTCATTCTGACGGCTGCGGCGTTGGCCAAAATCACCGGGCTTACGCTCTTCGCGGTCGTTGTCTTCGGGCTGATGCTCGGCGCAGCCACGGGTCGGATTGGCGCGCGCACGGCTGTGGTCACCGTCGCGATTGCGGCGCTGGCAGTCATGTTGGGAGCGGGGTGGTGGTACCTGCGCAACTGGTCACTGTATGGGGATCCCCTGGCCGTCGCTGCCACGCAGACACTCTGGGGCCGTGAATTTGCCGTCCCAACGGAGTCCGGCAGTGTTACCGGAGAGCTAAGCCGCGTGTGGCGTTCCTTCTGGATGATGATGGGGCACCTGCACCAGCCGGTGTGGGGTTCGGCTGGATTGTATTTCTACGCGTCAGTCACCAGCATATTCGGCCTCGTGGGGGCCGGTTTGGCAGTGCGCCGCACTGGTCGCACGGTCTACCCGGCGCTGGCCCTGCTGCTGCTGGTGTGCATGCTGCCCATGATCGCGCTGGCAGTGGGCACCCGCAGCGTGGATATTTCCTACGGACGGTTACTGTTCCCTGCACTTTCCGGTTTCGTGCCGCTGCTGGTGTGGGGCTGGCGGTATTGGATCGGTCGCTGGTCAGTGCTGCTTGTGCTGCCCATTGCGGTCGCCGCCATCATCGCCCCAACCCGCGAAATTGCCGCTGCCTATCCCCATCTGACCTCCGTTGCCGCTGTGCCACCGGATGCCGTCCCGGTGAACGTCCGCACCGGAGATTTGACGCTGGCAGCTTACTATTCCCGAACAGACCAGGTCCTTCCCGGCGGGGAGGTGCTGTTTGACCTTTATCTCAGCGGTGCCCACCCTGAAAACCCCGCACTGTATGCGACGCTTATCGATCCGCTCACGGGTGCGGCGCTGGGCAAGGCCGCTGTCTATCCTGGCATGGCACCCACAAACTCCCTGACCCCAGGGACGCTGTATCATGCGCCGCTGCGCGTCTCCCTTAACACTGCTAACAGCGCTACGCCTGCACTCAGCCCACGCCTGCTGCACCTGCAATTAGGCTGGCAGACTGCGCTGCAAACCACGTATCTGCCCATGACAGACGCCAGCGGCGCACCCCGCGATACCCTGGTGCTGGATGCTGCTCCGCTGGTAGATCCCGCTTTCTCGCCGGGCATACCGCAGCACACGCGCGATGTGATGTTTGGTGACGCGATTCAGCTCTACGGATACGACCGCGCGCAGCCGCAGACGGTCATCCCTGGCAGCCTGCTGGACTTTACCCTGTTCTGGCGCGTCCACCACAGGCTGCCCGATGTCTGGGTGCAGACGGTACAGCTCCTCGATTCCCAGGGCCGCCTGGTGGCGCAGGATGACGGCGCGCTGCCCGGTCTTCCCAGCACGGCCTGGCGTAATGGCATGGCGCTGTCGGATAGCCGCACGCTTGAGATTCCGCCGGATGCTCAGCCTGGGACGTACACCGTCTTTGTGGGCTGGTACCGCCTCAGCGATTTCGCCCGTCTGCCGGTTTCTGCGCAGGGTACCAACGACCTGTACCCGCTGGCGACGATTCATCTGCCCTGAGGGCGGCGCTGAGGGACTGGGGTGTTGTTCTTTGCCTGCTGGGGCGTACAATAGGCGCATGATGAAACGCGACCTTTCCGACCTGACGACCTCCGGTTTCAGAACGCTGCTTCTGCTGCTGGCAGCGGCTGTTGTGCTGCTGGCGGCAGCCGTGCGCCTGCATCACCTCGGCATACAGTCCCTGTGGAATGACGAGGGCAGCGCCTACGTCCAGGCCACGCGCCCACTGGGCGAGATTTTCACCAACAGCGCCAACGACATTCATCCACCGGGCTACTACGTACTGCTGGCCGCGTGGCGTGTTTTCGCGGGCGAAACCGAATTCGCGCTGCGAGCCTTTTCTGCGTTTGTGAGCGTGCTCAGCGTCGCCATGACCTACGCCCTCGGAAAACGCCTCTACAGCGGCGTTGCAGGGCTTACAGCGGCGGTCTGTGTGGCGCTTAACACCTTCAGCATCTACTATGCCCAGGAAGCCCGCATGTATGCGCTGCTGGCGCTGCTGGGGGTGGCCTCCATGTGGGCGTTTGCCGGGGTGATCCGTGCCCGCAGGCAGCACTGGTGGGCGGCGCTGGCATTCATCAATGCCGCAGGCTTATGGACGCACTACGCATTTCCCGCAGTAATGGCCGCGCAGGGCGTGTTGTTTGTCCTGTGGATCGTGGCCGACGTACCGCGTCGCCGCGAGGAAATCCCGCGCCTGCTCGCTGCCTATGTGCTGGTGAACATCGTCACAGGGATACTGTACCTGCCCTGGATACCCTCTGCCCTGCGCCAGCTCAGCGTATGGCCGAGCACCGGCGCACCCATCCCGTTTGACCAGGCGCTGCCTGTCGTCGTCGGCTGGCTGACATTCGGCGTAACGTATCAGATGGGGACTTCCACCATTGCCGTGGCGTTCTTCCTGTTGTTTGGCCTGCTGAGCTTTCCGACGCAGGACGGCGCGCGCACCTGGTGGCGCTTGCTGCTGCCGCCGGTGTGGGTAGGCGTCACGCTGGCAGGATTTCTGGCCCTGGAACTGTTTCGCGAAGCCAATCTCAAATTTCTGCTGCCCGCCCAGGTTGGTTACGCCCTGTGGTTAGGGCGCGGCGCATGGATCCTGTGGACGCTGCGCCCCCGCCGCACCGCGCTCGTGTTTCAGTTCGCGCCCAGGCTTGCGGCAGGGGTAGGGGTCTTCGCCCTGATCTCCAGTTTGTGGAGCGGCCTGGATGCGCTCTATAACGCGCCGCAGTTCCAGCGGGACGACTATCGCGCGATGGCTGCGGAAATCCGCACACGGCCAGACGCCGCCGTGATCCTGAACGCACCAGGGCAGGCTGAGGTTTTCGGCTATTACGCGCCACTGCATCCCCATGTGTTTCCGCTGCCGCGCGGCATCAACCCGGATGATGCCGCCACCCGCGACGAAGTCCGCGATATTGCTGCCCGCTACCCGTTTGTCTATGCGCTGCTGTGGGGCACATCCGAACGTGACCCGCGCGGCAGCGTTGAACAGACGCTGAATACCGACGCCTATCAGATCGATGATCGCTGGTTCGGCAATGTGCGGCTGGTGCGTTACGCGACCGGGGGCAGGATGGGTGAGGCCATCGCATCCGGGGCGCAGTTTGGCACACCGCCCACCATAACGCTTCAGCAGTTCGCCATCGGTCAGCCCCCTTATGACGGTGTTCTACCCGTTCAGCTTTACTGGACTGCTGCCACACCGCCAGAGGCGCGGCTCAAGGTCTTTGTGCAACTGCTGAATCCTGACGGAACACTGGCGGCGCAGCGGGACGCCGAACCCGTCAGCGGGGCGCGCCCTACCGATAGCTGGCAGG
>CAZQIJ010000122.1:0-10905 GCA_964592955.1 uncultured Anaerolineaceae bacterium | reverse complement strand
GACCAAGCTGCTGCTGCGTAACTTCAACTACCGCAAGCGCGGCCTGGCCTTCCTCAGCGCCTATTCCGCCACCGAAGCGCGCGACCTGATGCGCGACAATCCCGATACCGCGCTGGTTCTGCTGGACGTCGTGATGGAAACCCTGGTCGATAACCTGACAGCAGTGCAGCGCGAAATCCGGTCATTGCAGGAGGATGCAGCCGCCCTTCAGCGCCGCGCCGATCAGCTCCGCCACGAGGCAGAAGAAATTGAAGCGGCAAAACTGAAACCAGGCGAAGACGATGTGCTGCGTGCCGAACGTGTGCGTATGGCAAACAGCGAACAGCTTGCGTCGCTCATCAGCGCCATCCTCCAACTGCTGAGCGGCGACGAAACCACAATCGATGAGATACCGGCGGTTGATCGCCTGATGCAGGTGGCCACACACCTCAATAAGCTGGCTGCCATTGACCCCAACCTGGGCGAGTGGCGCGATATCGCAGAGAGCATCAGCGCACAGGCCCAGGAACTCGCCATCGAGATGGCACGCTATCTCGATGGGGTCGAGTACAGCCCGGCGCGGTTGGATATGGTGGAAGAACGTCTGGAACTGATCAACAAACTGCGCCGCCGTTACGGTGCCAGCATTGAAGCGGTGCTGGCACATGCACAGAAGTCACGCGACGAACTGGAACGCATTGAAAACAGCGAAGAACGCCTGGAAGAACTGCGCGCCAAAGAAACCAATCTGCTGCAGCACATTGGGGAGATTGCCGAAAAGATCAGCCGTGTGCGTCACTCCACCGGCCAGCAGCTCAGCAAGCGCGTGATGGAGGAACTTAAGGATCTGCGTATGGATCGCGCAGAGTTTGAAGTGCGCATTACCTATACTGAAGATTCGGAAGGCTGTTTTGTGGGGGATAAGCGGCTGGCTTTCGACATCACCGGTATCGATAATGTGGAGTTCATGCTCAGCGCCAATCCGGGCGAACCGCTGCGCCCGCTGGCCAGAGTGGCGTCTGGTGGCGAGGCGGCACGTATCATGTTGTCCCTGAAGCGCGTGCTCACCCAGGCCGATCACACCCCCACGCTGATCTTCGATGAGGTGGATCAGGGGATTGGGGGACGTGTGGGCGGTGTGGTGGGCGAGAAATTATGGTCGCTCACTGTCGCGCATCAGGTGCTGGTGGTGACACACCTGCCCCAGCTTGCCAGCTATGCAGATCGCCATTACCACGTGCGCAAAGTGGCGGTGGGCAATCGCACTTCAACGCAGGTCACGCCGCTGGATAACGAAGAAGAACGGGTGCAGGAGCTGGCCGAGATGCTGGGGGCGCACGGTGAGGGCGGTAAGCAGAGCGCCCGCGAAATCATTGAAGAAGCACGCGCCCGCAAAATCTTCAGAGATGCGCCGACGGCACCAGGACAAAAATCGCTGTTGTGATGCGCCGCGCAGCGTCGGCGCAGCCATCCAACACCCGGCCACTGAGCAGTGGCCGGGTGTTTTTGTTTTTCGTCTTTTCGGCATACAATGGTCATTAGGTTCTGTTGACAATTCTCTCTCAGGCGATGTGTCTACGCCACGAATGCCAACAAAATCTCGTACCTCGCATAGTGCACACAATGACAGGATCGGCGGCAGTGGCCGACGAGTGACAAAGGAACAACATGAGGCACAGAATCGGGTTCATCAGCGAGCATTCGTCACCTGTCGCGGCCTTAGGCGGTGCGGACAGCGGAGGGCAGAACGTGTATGTGGCCGAGCTTTCCCGCAACCTTGCTGCGTTGGGCTACCAGGTCGATGTCTTCACACGCTGGGAAGACCCTGCTCTGCCCGAAATCGTACCTTTCGCGCCGGGTGTTCGCATCATCCATATCGCTGCCGGGCCTTTGCGCCAGATCCCGAAGGAAACGCTGCTGCCCTATATGCCGGAATTCATCGAACGAATGCTGCCCCACGCACAGCACTATGCCCTGTTTCACGCGCACTATTACATGTCTGCCCTGGTGGCTGCGGAGCTGAAGCAGAGGACGGGTACACCGTTTGTGGTCACCTATCATTCCTTAGGCAGGATCCGCCGAATGCATGTGGGCGCTGCGGATCGGTCGCCAGAAGCGCGCGTGATCATCGAAGCCGAAACTGCCCAGGCGGCCAATCGTGTTGTCGCGCTGTGCCCACAGGAGATGGACGACCTCACCCAGTTCTATGCCGTGGCCCCTGAAAACATTTCGGTCATCGCCTGCGGGGTCAGCAGTGAGCAGTTCTACCCGGTCGCGCAGGATGAAGCCCGGCGCAGCATCGGGTTGGCCCAGGATGAACGGATTATTCTCCAGCTTGGCCGGATCGTGGAGCGTAAAGGTATCGATACCGTTATTGAGGCGCTGGCCCTGCTGCACAACCGCTATGGGACTGTCGCGCGGTTGGTGGTAGTGGGCGGCGAAAGCGACGAACCGGACCCGGAAAAAACGCCCGAACTGGGCAAACTGATGGCGCTTGCGCACACCCTGGGGCTTAACGCGTGGGTTACATTTGCTGGCCGCAAAGACCAGGACGTGGCACGCCTTTATTACGCCGCCGCAGATGTTTTTGTCACGGTGCCCTGGTACGAGCCTTTCGGCATCACCCCATTAGAAGCGATGGCGTGTGGAACACCGGTCATCGGGGCGCGCGTCGGTGGCATCCAGTACACGGTGCTGGACGGCGAAACCGGGTATCTTGTACCCCCTAAGGATGCAGAAGCCCTGGCAGCACGTCTCCACGACGTACTCACCCAGCCGGAGAAGCGAATCCTGCGTGAACAGGCCATTGCACGCATCAACACGCTGTTTCTGTGGAAGCATATTGCAGGCGAAATCGCTGCACTCTATGAGCAGGTGATGGCACAGCACCCCACCACTGCCGTGCCACCCGGCGCGTAAATGATCATCTAACAGACTTGAAACCTGTTTCGTACCCGATTCAGTATAGAAATTTTGTTCTGACCCTGGTAAGTTAGAGTCAGGCTCCGTTAGAATTTTGTAACAGCAGTACTCAGGGAGATCTGACAGGGAAGGAGTGTGGGCGAGGGTACAGACATCGCCTTTGTTGCCGATGATTGATGACACTGCAACCATCAACCAGGTGTACGATTTTGTACGCGCATACATTCAGACGCGGGGTTATTCGCCAAGTCTGCGTGAGATCGCCGCAGGCTGCCACATGGGCAGGTCAACCGTCACGCGCTATCTCGATCGACTTGAAGTGCAGGGCAGAATCGTGCGCGAGATTGGCACCGCCCGCAGCATCCGCCTGAAGTAATCACACCCCAGCCGCCGCAAAAAGCGGGACAAATGTCCGGACATTTGTCCCCACAAAAACGAACATATGTGCTATGATAGGGTTGTGGAGAGGATCAACCGCATCACTGCTCAAAATACCTTAACCGCTCATCCCCGCATCAGGCGGGCAGATGGGGGCACAAACCTATGCGGAGCAAGTTGTATAGCCGGGATGATCCTCTCGCTTGAACGCTTCTCCCCAGCGCGTAGTGCCGGGTCAGATGGGCCAACCTCAGCGTTAGTCCGCCTGACCCTGGCGCGTGTGCAACCGGCGCTCCACCACCGAACGCTGTCCCCGGCGAAAACCACACTTCACGCCTGCACACAGATGGTGTAACCTCACTAAGCACTGCCCTGATCTTGTTAGCCTGAAGGTCATCCTGCCCTTGAACACCCCCATACGCCTGCGCCGCATCTTCTCTGCCTGTGCCACACTCACAGTGTCCGGATGCCAATGCAGATGACTTACAACCTTCCACCCCACAAGACGAGACGTTACTTCCTGGCCGCCGCAGTGGCAGCACTGTTAACCGCGCTGGCTGTGCGCCTTGATGTTTCGGAATGGCTGCGCGGCGGATTCGGTTGGCGCTGGCCGTATGTCCCCCTTGATGTGATGCGTATGCTGCCGCTCATGCTGCTGGCAGCCGGTTACGTTGTCGGCGCATGGCTGCTGCTGCGCCGCGCTGGGCGTGCGCTGCCGGTCATTGCGTGGAGCGTGCTGGGAACGCTCGTGCTGGCATTGGGTGCGCTGGCAGCACGTGAAGGTGACCTCGTCTATGCCCTGTTTGCCCGCACAGCGTCTGCGCTTGGATCCGGGCAGCATTGGGCGGCTGGGCACCTTGACTGGGCGAACGGCGCTTGGCGCAACTGGAGCGGCCAGATCACGGCCTTGGGTGGTCACCTCAGCAATCTTCCTCCGGGATCGGTGATGTGGTATGGGCTGCTCAGCGGGCTGCTGGACCAGGTGCCGGTCCTGGCAGAGACCGGTCAGCGTGCGCTGATGCCGCTTCAGTGTCACAACGACACGCTGCACGCCTACACCCCTGGCCAATGGACATCCGCACTCTTTGGAATGGCCATGCCTTTGTGGGCAGCGCTCACGCCCATCGTGCTCTATCCGGCTGCCCGTCAGATCGCACCCCCAAACGCGCGCGCTGTGGTGTTATGGTACCCGCTCATTCCGGCGCTAGGCGCATTCGCCGGAACCTGGAACACGCTCTACCCTTTCATCGCGCTGCTGGCTATGCTGGCGCTGCTGCACGGCACGCGCGCAGGCCGCACCTCACCAGGGTGGATTTTTGCGAGCGGATTCATCACCGGCACAGCCTGGTTCATCAACTTCGCACTGGTACCGCTGGCCCTGCTGTTTGGCGTGTGGGTGCTGGTGGGTGAATGGCTTGTGAAACGGCGACCGCTGCTGAGCTGCATACACATCGGCATGGTGTTTGCTGCCGGCCTGGTGATGATATGGGGCGCATTCTGGCTCGTGACGCAGCAAACACCCCTGGACCTGCTGCGCGCCGGGATGTCGTTCCACGTCACGTTGGATCGCCCCTATGCCTTCTGGGTGGTCATGCATACCTGGGACTGGCTGCTGTGGGGTGGGCTGCCCTTTGGCGTGGCTGCCGCGCTGCACCTTGCTGCCTGGTTGCGATCACGGACGGCGGCGCACATGGGCTTTCCGGTGATGGGTGCAACCCTTACCCTGACCATACTGATTCTCGTCATCAGTGGTACGGCGCGTGGCGAGACAGCGCGCGTGTGGCTGTACTTCGCGCCGTTTCTGCTCTTGGCAGCAGGTGAGATCCTCCAGCGTGAAGAGTCCCCGGTTGGCAGGTCGGAATGGCTTTGGCTGGCGCTCCCGCAGGCGGTCCTGTTTCTGGCGCTTATTTCCAGCATTGCTGCGATGAGCACGGAGTTCACGCTACCGCCGCAGCCCTCAGGGACAAATACGGCAAACACGGCAGATGCGCGATTTACCAGCAGTGATGGCGGTGTGTTCACGCTTACCGGCTGGGATGCCGAGATCTCTGGGAGTACGCTAACGCTGCGCTTCAACTGGGAGGGGCTTGCCCCGTCGCTGTCTCCAATCTGGTTTGGTGGGGTGCTTGTCGGCCCGGATGGCACAACCATCCCACTTGAGGCGTGGCAGCCAGGTGGCGGCGTGCCGTATCCGACGACCTGCTGGGCCGCCGGGACGCGTGTGGGTGATGTGAGGACGGTGTCTGTGGGTGATGATCTGCGCGGTGAATGGTGGCTGAGCCTTGCCGCCTATGGCGATATCTCGCAGCCGTATGGACGGCTGACCGTCCATACGGCTGCTGGTGACGATATGCAGGTAGGTCTTGGTCCCATACGCCACCGTTGACCGCAGGCGCGCTGCAGTAATCATCCCCCCGATCATCCTCTGGGGGGATGGTGTGTCGTCTCTGAGAGGGATTACAAACCTCTCATGTTGTGAGACGATCAGATTAGGGTTGATTTCATTCTGGAATGTACTGTACCCAAGAAATCGCTGATTGGGGGATGATAGGCCGAGTCACCTATCTGAACCACCGTCCCCTGCTGGCTCGCACATCCCCGGCAGGGGACACCAGACGAGCAGTCCACCAAGAGCGGGCTGCTCGTTTGTTGTTTCAGCGCCGAACCCAGCTAATTCAGGTTCTCAAAAATCCCGGCTGCGCCCATACCACCGCCGATGCACATCGTCACCATGCCATAACGGCTGCTGCGGCGTTTCATCTCGTTCATCAGGCTCACGGTCAGTTTCGCGCCGGTGCATCCCAGGGGATGGCCGAGGGCAATGGCACCGCCATTCACATTGACGCGTTCCGGGTCAATTTCCAGGTGACGGATAACGGCAAGCGACTGCGCGGCAAAGGCTTCATTCAGTTCGATGAGGTCAATGTCACTTAACGCCATGCCCGTGCGCTTCAGCAGTTTGGGAATCGCGTTGATCGGCCCCACACCCATAATCTCTGGACGCACACCCCCCACGCTGAAACCGACAAAGCGCAGCAGCGGCTTCAGTCCCAGTTGCGCCGCGCGGTTGGCTTCCATCACGATGACGCCTGCCGCCCCATCGCTTAACGGGCTGGAGTTCCCGGCCGTCACACGGCCCCCGTCGCGGAACACGGGTTTGAGTTTCGCCAGGCCGTCCACCGTCGTTTCGCGCCGCAGGTGTTCGTCCTGGGTCAGCATGTAACGCTCAGTGTAGGGCATGCCGTCTATGCCGATGACGGTTTCCTCAACTTCAAAGGCCACAATCTCGGAGGCAAACTTGCCAGAGTCTGTGGCGGATGCCGCTTTCATGTGACTCTGGTAGGCAAATTGATCCATGTCTTCGCGGGTGACGTTGAATTCGTCTGCGACGTGTTCTGCCGTCAGCCCCATGCTCATGTAGACGTTGGGGTCGTTTTCGGCCATGTAGGGATTCGGGCTGATGTGGAAACCAGACATCGGTACCAGCGACATCGTCTCTGCGCCCCCGGCAATGATCACATCCGCGCCGTTGGCAATAATCCGTTCCGCCGCCATCGCAATGCTTTGCAAGCCGCTGGAGCAGAAGCGGTTCACCGTTTGCCCTGGCGTTTCCACCGGCAGCCCTGAACGCAGTGCGATAACGCGGGCAAAGTTTAGCCCCTGTGCCCCTTCGGGCATCGCACAGCCGATGATAACGTCGTCAATTTCTGCCGGATCAAGCTTGCCCTCGGTCTGTTTCATCAGTTCCCTGATGACGGCTGCCGCCATGTCGTCGGAACGTGAATTCTGTGTCAGGCCTTTTTTTGCTTTGCCAACCGCTGTACGGGTCCCCGCAACAATTACAGCTTCTCTCATAGGAAATTCACCTTTGCAACAATTAGAATTTGGCCTGATTGTACCGTTTTTGTTACGGGGAAATCAAGCCATATCCGAATCGGCGTTAGATTAGCGCTGCGGCAGGCTGCGCTGCATACTTCGGCTCGCGCACCTGAAGGCGCATCGGCAGGCCGCCGCGCGGTCGCAGGGTCACAAGCGGGTCTTTCTGCACAGTCTGGTGGTTTGGCAGCAGGGCCAGGCGGTAGCGGCTGGCGATGCTGGCCAGCAGAAGCTGCGCTTCCATCATCGCAAAGCTGTTGCCGATGCAGATGCGTGGTCCCCCGCCAAAGGGCAGATACGCGTAGCGTGGCGGCTGCTGCGGGTAGCCTTCTGCCCAGCGTTCTGGCATGAATGCTTCTGGCTGATCCCAGAAGCGCGCATCGTTGTGGACGGTATAGGGGAAGATCGACACGATGCTGCCCTTCGGAATCAGATATCCCATGATCTCCACATCGTGGACTGCCTGCCGGCTGATGGCCGGAACCGGTGGGTAGACCCGCATCGACTCTTTGATAACCATTTCTGTGTAGGGTAGTCGTTTCAGGTCATCGAGTTTCGGCGGCTGCCCCGCCAGGACGGTATCCAGTTCACGGTGCAGGTTTTCCTCCACCGCCGGGTTATGGGCCAGCAGGTAGAACGTCCAGTTCAAGGCGTTGGCGGTGGTTTCGTGCCCTGCCGCCAGCAGTGTCACGGCCTCGTCGCGCACCTGCACATCGGTCATGCGGTTACCGTCCTCGTCTTCCGCCAACATCAGCATCGAAAGCAGATCGCCGTGATCTTCTCCCTGCGCGCGCCATTCGGCCACAAAGCGGTAGACAACATGATCGATATCCTGCACACCCTGCATGATATCCTGCTTGCGATGCGTGATCCATTCTGGAAGTTGGACCGGCCCTTCGTTTTCGCCCAGGTGCTGCAGAATGGTGATCGCCCTGCCGACCCGGTCAATATCATCGGTTACATCGGAGTTGAAAAGTGTACGCGCCACGATCTTAAGTGTGAGCGCCATCATCTCGCGGTCGATGTCGCGCGTTTCGCCAGAGCGCCAGCCTTCCAGATGGTCGAGCGTGTAATTGACCATCGTCTGCGCATAGGCCTCGATACGCTTCACATGGAACGCCGGTTGGGTCAGTTTGCGCTGCCGCCGCCAGAACTCACCGTTACTCGTCACAAGCCCATTGCCCAGGAAGCGGGCCAAACCCACATTCGGGTCTGTGTAACCGGGATCTTTCTGGAAAGATGCTGCCTGTTTAACCAGGACTTCCTGGTACATATCCGGATGGAACATGAGGTACTGGCTCACCGTACCACCGGGTATCTGAACGATGTCGCCCAGTTTTGCGAACCCCTGAATGACGCGCAGCAGGTCGCGGCGCATTTCGTACACGAGCCTGAGCTGCTCGAAGAAATTCAAACGAACCTGAGGAATGGCTTTCGTGCTCATTAGTTATTGACACCTCGTTGGTTTCTGGACATACTGTACAGAAATGACTTTACGCAAAACAGCGTGCATCTGTCAACTACGAATTTCGCTGCTATGTCTTTTAGTAGACAGATGTCCACAAACAAGGAGCATCGTATGACGGATACTCGCAAACCAGATCGCCGCATCCAGCGCACGCGCCAGGCGCTGCGGGATGCGCTGATTGCCCTGATAACAGAAAAAGGCTACGAAACCATCACCGTCCAGGACATCGCAGATCGCGCCAACCTTGCCAGGGCGACCTTCTACCTGCACTACAAGGACAAAGAAGATCTGATGCTGCGCAGCCTGGAGGAGTCCTATGATGAGCTGGTTGAGCACGTCGAAAAAGCCGGTGCCGAAGATCCCGCCCGCGTGGGCATTCACAGCGATCTCATTGTGTTTCAGCATGTGGCAGAATACGCCGAATTCTACAGGATCATCCTGGGGCGGCGTGGTGTTGCATCCTTCACTGTGCAAATACGGCATTATCTGGCGAAAGTTACGCGCAAAATTGCGGTAGACCTTACGCCGGAACATCTGCACCAGTCCCCGATGTTCGACATGATGCTGCACACTCAGGCCGGTGCGCTTATCGCCCTGGTAAGCTGGTGGCTGGAAAACGATATGCCCTACACACCTCAGCAGATGGCAGAGTTTTCGCAGGGCTACTGTATGTTTGGGCTGCCGCAGGTCCTGGGGGTCGCGCCGGAGGTGTGGCTCACCGGTAAGAAATGATGCGCCAGTGGATTGACCTTGCTGCGCGCGATGTGCGCAAGCGCAGATTCCGTGCGTGAATCCAACGGTGTCAGCGATCGCAGGCACAATTGAGCATTTGTAAGAGCGTAACGCTTGAGCCATTCGCGCGATCTGCACGATAGCCCCACACCGTCCGTCTCTGCCATAGCGATGCGGCGCACCATCCTCAGGCCGCCTTTTGCCCTGACGACAGCGCTGGCGGCCAGGTCACAGGCTTCAGGGATGATCGTAGACGTAGAAAATGTAGTCCTGAGGGTGCGTCCTGACTCCTAAGTCGCTGAGCAGCCTGAGGATCTGCGCGCGGTGATCGGTGCCATGATTGACAACGTGCAGCAGTACCTGCCACACGACGAGATCTGCATCTTCCCCTTCCAGTGGTTTTTCCAGCAGCCTGTCGTCGCGCAGCTCCGCCAGATAAGCGCGCATGGCGCTTTCGACGCGGTCCCAGGAGGCACGTATCGCCTCCCGGTCGGCGAAATCCGCAGGATTCAGCGGCGCTGGTATGTCTACGCCCCGCAGTGCGCTGAACCATGTATCGTCCACGCTGATGAGATGCACAATCTGGCTGCGCACCGAGCCGTGCGAGTAGCCCACCTCCTGGGTGAACTGCTCATCACGAAGTGGTGCGACACAACGCTCCCAAAGGTTGCGGTTCTCGGCAAAGTGATAGGCGTAGAAGTGGCGAAATGCGTCTGCATTCATCGTTAGATCTCCTTATGCAAAACAGATGACATTGCCCATGATAGCACAGATGTTCGCCGTTGGCAGCGTGCATCTCTCCAGGCAGAGACGGCACAAGGGCAGCAGGCAGCGTGCGACTGGCGGTGAACACGGGCAAAGTTCTTCGCGCGAATGCACGAAGTCGTCGAATGTGCCCGTCACGCCGTTGAAAAACATGCGTGCTTGCCTTACAATGCCGCTGCGACTACGATGATGTGAAGTAAACAGATGACCTTATGACTCGACTCCCTGCCGCAGACGGCACAGTTATTGAATACGAGAATAACCATTGGCGACTCCTGGTCAATGGCGATATGCGCCAACGGGTAATTCTGGAAGCTGCCGCAGGCCGTCCCCTGCGTTATGTGGATAGTTTCGCCAATCGCCGCCGCCTGCCTGTGCAGTCACTACCGATCAGTGCCGTCAGGCAGGTGGTGGTGGGGTGGTCCGCCTCAGATGAAGCGTGGCACCTCGGCCTTGTGCTCGCGCCTGAAATCGCTGCCGAGCGACAAAGCAGATGGTGCGAAATGGCGGCCTGGCACGGTCCACAGAGCGCTGCTTTCGCAGAGGTGGCCGAAGAAGCCGCGCGCACGCTCTCGCAAACCCTGGCTGTACCGCTGCGCGTGATTCCACCACGCACCGCCGCGCCCCCCGCAGAACTGCCAGCGCTGCCGCTCAAACTTGGCATCTGGACGCTGGAGCGCGACGGGCAAACCCTGCAACTCGTCCGCGCGCGCAGTTGGGCGGCCCAAAGGCTGCTTCGCGCCGCGTGGTACGGATTCTGGTCCGCAGTCTATGTTATATTATCC